>DUUI01000029.1 GCA_012841625.1 Erysipelothrix sp.
GTTATTTCACTGATTTCACCCATAATTTCATGAGCGTTCCAAAATTCAAAATGTGATAGGAATGAAATAGTGTATGGATGATTTTCTAACATGATTCCTACAGATCCAACACCTTGACTATTGTTTCCGGTTTTTTGTAGGATTGTGTGATGCATATTGTAGTTTAGATATTGATCCTGTTGTGCATTGCTCATATCGATTAGCAGACGCTCATATTTTTCTTGATTATCATAAATATGAAGTAATAAGTCATTTGTGAATTCAGCGGTTAAATAGTTTTCATGGGCAAAGTACTGAGGGTAGGCAGGTCTATCAGTATATTTTAAAGCCATTTCACGACTTGCTTCCCAGCCTCCTAAATTTCCATAGAGTATGTGGGCACTGGTATTATCTGATTGTTCAATCATGACATTTAATAAATAATCGAGTGGTAGATATTCACCAGGATAATAATAATCGTAAACTGGGCCACCGACTTCACTCATCCAGCCTTCATATAAAAAGTGATCGTCATAACTATATATTCCTTCTTCAATTCCATCATAATATAACATGGCTATTGGGAGCTTATAGATACTGGCAGAGATAAATTCTTGTTCTGAATTTAGTCCGATTGTTTTATTTGATTCTAAATCGGTTATTTTATAGCTCATTAAATCAGTATCGATATTATTAGCTGTTAAGTAATCATTTATGCGGTCTTCTAGTATTTGTAAATCGATTACTTCTGGTTCAGGCTCAATATCAGGTTCATATTTGACTTTAATTTCTGGCTCAGGCTCTATAATTGGGGTCTCATTGTTGGATATTGGCTCATCATCGAATGGTGTTTTATTATTTCTACTAAAGTGAAAAAAGCCACCAAGTAATAACGCGATGATTGCTAGAATTATTAATACTGTTATTTTTGTTTTATACATAGATATTCCTTTGAATTGCCTTGTTTATTATAACATGCTTTTTAACAAAGAGGATAAGGTTTAAATTTGCTGATGAACACTATTCGATAATAGTAATTATCTTACTAAATTACTGTCGGTACTATTCTTAAACCATAGAAGATGATTTTCACGATGGACAAATAAAAGGTTGTGTTGGTAAAACCTATCATCTTTATCCAAAACTTTTAGCAGATTATATTAAAGAGTGTTGGTTTTAAAATAGTTATGCTCATGAAAATATTAAACATCAAGTTTCCTTGAAAACGATAAAATTTATCTGTATAACATTAAGTGTCATATCCTTTAATATTAGTCTATGACTATTAAAAAGCAACAGTTAACAAATAAAATTTGATAATTTATGAAAAGAGCTTGTAATATGAAATGCTAGTAGTTATAATACAATTAGAAAAAGCCATGTAAAAAGATAGGTTGTCATGGGAAAACACTGTGTTTTAAGGTGTGATGCCAAAAAAAATAGACGGATTTAGAAGATCTTTTTACACTGCAAAAAATCATTTTTTCAAAATGAAGGTAAAAAATGAGAAAAATTCTAAAGATTAGACGATTCACGTCTTGGATCGTGGTTTTGATTCTATCACTGGGTATAATCATAACCGGTTTTGCTCCTGTGGAAGCAGAAGGTCCAAGTGATGATGTTCGTCAAGATGAAAGTGTTGAACTGAGTAATGCAACTGATGATAATCAAACGCTCTCTCTTCAACAACAGCCTAAGGTCATTGAAGTTGTGGTACCTGCTATATGGTATCCGGTTGATTCAGCTACCAGCGAATTAATAGAAGGGTTAAACCCTAAACCAACCTATCCTGACATGTATCCTCGATCTGAGGCTGCAGTGTTGAATAACGATGGAATCTATGAAATTTCTATGATGGGGTACCCAAAGCTGGACCCAGGTCAGTTCGAAGTAAATATTTTTTTATATACCGCGAATCTATGGTTTACGAACAAATTCCATCGAATCGCTGCCCAGGGATATAGAACGTATGAACTAGATCCTAAGAGTACTGTAAAAAAAGTAGTATATGGAGAGTTCAGTGCTACCGAATCGGACGGTCTAGCGTTTAATCTTAATGGTATGGATACAATGCCATATCAAGATGGTGAAACCATGCATCTGTACATCGCTACAAGACCAACCAGTTTGTCTACAGTTGTTTTTAAAGATGAAGACATTGTGGTGCACAATCGAATGACTAGTGATGAAATGAAGATTGCTCTTCTAGATCATGTCGAACAAGTTAAGTATGTTAGTATGACATCCTATAGGGAAGAAGAATTAGATTTAAGCTCTTTGGACAAACTGTTCATCTATGATTATTCATCAGGTACTGAAGGAGCCTTTATTCTTGATGGTGAAGAATATAAGAACTTTATCAGTTCGATGAATGAACTTTCCCCTGGAAAATATGAAGCTGTGTTCCCTATTTACTGGCAAGAGAATATACCTGAATTATTATCTGCTCCTGAAAAATTCTCTCGTAATCGCTACAAATTCGATGATACATTCCACTTTACATTCACTGTTGAGAGTCTCATAGATGTTGAAATCACAAAGACTTGGGTAGATGGTGAAGACCAAGATGGTAAGAGACCAGAAAGTGTAACTATTAAATTGTTTGCGGATGATGTAGATACTGAAAAGACTTTAACATTATCAGAAGAAAATAACTGGAGTGGAGCCTTCACAAATCTTGTTGAGTTTGAAGGTGAAAGAAAGATTGTTTATACAATCAAAGAAGTTGACATCGAAAATGGATATACAAGTGCTATAACTCCTGGTGTTGAATCCGGCTTTACTGTGACAAACACTAGAACACCAGAAATAGTATCAGTTGAAGGCTTAACAGTTTGGAATGATAATGAAGACCAAGATGGTAAGAGACCAGAAAGTGTTACAGTCAATCTATTAAAGAATGGTACAAAAGTCTCAAGCACGACAGTCTCTGAAACAGAGGATTGGAAGTGGAGCTTTAGTAATCTTGACAAGTTTGAATCTGGAGAATTGAATGATTATACAATCGAACAAGTAGAAATTGGAAATGGTTATACAAGCACAATTACTGGTGATTCTGTTGCAGGCTTTACTGTGACAAACACTAGAACACCAGAAACAGTATCAGTTGAAGGCTCTAAGACTTGGAATGATAAAGAGAATCAAGAGGGTAACAGACCTGAAAGCATAAAAATCAATCTTTTGAAAAATGAAGTTGAGGTGTCATCAAAGATAGTCACAGAAAAAGATGATTGGAAGTGGAGCTTTGGAGAATTACCTAAATATGAGAAAGGTAAATTAATTTCATATACCATCACGGAAGATGAAGTTGAAGGATATGAGTCTGCTGTATCAGGTTATGATGTAATTAATAAGTATACAGAAGTAAAACCTGGGGGCACAACCAAACCAACAGACCCGCCAGCACTCCCAGAAACAGGAGAAAATAGCGAGCCATATCTGTTGCTTGGCTTCTTCCTTGTAACAATCGGTGGATTATTGTTAGTAGTAAGAAAAAAATCAAAAGTAGTAAAATAAAAGATTTATATTAAAGATAAAGAGCTGGATGTACTTTCTAGCTCTTTTTTAGATCATATACTTTTTTGCTTCGAAAATGGACCTACCGCTTGACATTAGTCTTCAAACCATATATGATACTTACGTTATCAATACCAAAGACAGTAACTGCGCAAGCTTAATTTGTTACCGAGGTGAAAGAACTTATAAAATTTTCTTTTAACTCGCAGGTGTA
>DUUI01000030.1 GCA_012841625.1 Erysipelothrix sp.
ATTGGCTATTAGTGTTGATATGTTCCCGCATACGAAAACCCTCAGTGGATATCTTCCCTCATAGAGAATTCAGTAAAAAAGGAAAATGGAAATTCCCCTTTGACAGCTATCCCCTCATCTCAAAACACGTTGAGACAGTGGTATTGATGTCAAGAATAAAAGAATAGAATAGGGCTAAAAGCCTGATATATGAGGGTTTTCTACCGTAAGTCTGATTATAGTATTTGTTCAGATAATCGGCTGTGACAGGAAACCCTTATTTTAATTGTTTGGGAAACAAGTCAAAAAAATAATTATTTTCAAGGTTGAGTATGTGAGTTAGATGAAATAAAGTGTATCATATCCCCTATTGCAGTTTGGATCTAATTTTAAATAAACTGTTTCAATATGATTATGGTTATACCAATGGAGGTCAAGGAACAGCATTTACACTACTCAGTGATCGATTACCTCGAGCATTGTTTCTATTGATTATTTATAGTTGTTTCTATTTAGTTGTAAGGTTTTTATTTTATCAAAAGTCTAGTGACTGATTATTCCATATTTGCTTTTAAGTTCTAGTATTTTATAGACTCTCTTATTAAGTTCTTCCTCATCAATCGTTTTATTGGTGATGGCTTCTTTAATTGCATCAAATGCTTCTTGATAATTAGAAGGCATTAACAATATATCCACACCAGTTTCAAAAGCAGCAAGTGCACTTTCTGAAGCGGAATAATATTCAGTAATAGCATTCATTGATAATGAATCTGTAATAATAAGTCCATCAAAACCTAAATCAGTTCGTAGAATATTTACGATTATATCTGAAAGTGATGAAGGGACATCATCCAAAGGTGTTAGGATATGGGCTAGCATTACAAAATCACTCCCAGCTTTTATTCCAGTTTCAAATGGAATAAATTCTAACTCTTTTAATTGATCTAAAGATTTATCAGACCTTGCGCTCGTAAAGTGAGTATCTTCACTTGTATCTCCATGTCCTGGGAAATGTTTTAAAGTGGTGATCATATTTTGTGAGTGAAACCCGTTAATAATTTGTTTTACTTTTTCAGCAACAATGAATGGATCATCAGAAAAAGATCTCGAACCAATGACTGGATTTAGTGGATTGCTATTGACATCAGCAACGGGTGCGAAATTGAGATTAAAGCCATAGTCTTTTAAGTATTGACCAATCGATTCTCCAACCGTATAAGCATCGTCTATGTATAACATATCTGCAAAAGAAACTGTTTCAAATTGTGCATTACTTGCAAGTCTAGAAACACGCCCTCCTTCTTCATCAATCGCAAAGAATGGTTGAATACTTAAATGTGCAGCTAAATCATCTTGAAACTTTCTCAATTGGATTGGGTCAACTATATTCTTTTGAAAAAGTATATAGCCACCTACTGGATAGTGTTCAAGGTTTATAGATAACTCTTGTGGTAAGGTACTTATTCCAGTTCTATTATGATTTTCTAATTCTTTTACTGACAAATCAAAGTTTAAGCCTTCAGGACGAATAATGAATAATTGTCCTATTTTTTCGTTTAGGCTCATTGAAAGTAATAAATCTTCTATGGGATCAGATTCAATCTCTGGTATTTCTGGTTCAGGTTTAACTGGTCCAGGTTCAACAGGTTCAGGTTTAACTGGTTCAGGTTTAACAGGCTCAAGCACTTGATCTGTTTCATCAGGCTTAGGCCCTTCCTTTATTGTACATCCAATCAGTAAAACTAATAACACGATAAACAATAGTTTTTTCATAATCACGATTCTTTCTAAAAATAGTATATCACTTTCTTCATTATTTTATGAAACTTGATATGAATCAATTCTTTAACCAATAATGTGTCTTATAATGGAACCATCAAGAGAAAGAAGGAGTCAAAAATGAACAAAGATGTCATTAAAAAAGAAATGTTACCAAAATTAGAAATGTATGTACCAGTCGTAGACAGAGTCCATGGTGCACACCATCCTGAATTTCATGAGGTTAAGGACTTATTCGAACAAATGGTTGTGAAACTAAATAATGATGAAGATTTAAAAGATATTTTAGTAGAATTAAGAAAAGTTACGAATAATTATTTAATACCAGATGATGTTTGTGAAACATATGAAGCTGTTTACAATATGTTAGAAGAGATTGACCACACTTATTCAGAATAAAGGAGGAATCATAAATGTCAAAATTAATTCTTTCAAGTAAGAAACCAATAACATTCGTCAGTGGTGTCCTAATTATTGCTGCATTTGTAAATCATTTTTTTATTCATATTCAAAATATTTCAGAAATTATCTTAATCATTGCATCAATCATAGGAATAGCTCCCATCGCCATTCAAGCGTATCAAGCGTTAAGAGTCAAAGTTGTCAGTATTGATGTCTTAGTTACGATTGCTGTTATAGGAGCCTTGATTATTAAAAACTATGAAGAATCAGCCATTGTCACTTTCTTGTTCTTATTTGGAGCATACCTTGAACAGCGCACATTAAACAAAACAAGATCAGCCATTAAAGAACTGACAGAAATGGCACCAGAAAGTGCTCTAAAACTATTTGATGATAAAGAGTATGTAGAGGTAGATGTTGATGATGTAGATGTAGGAGATACACTTTTAGTCAAAACCGGAGCTAAAGTTCCAGTCGATGGTACTGTCATAACAGGTGAAGGTTATATTAATGAAGCAAGTATCACAGGTGAATCAAAACCAGTTCAAAAAGAAGTAAATTCAATTGTTTATGCAGGAACCATTCTAGAAAATGGAACGATTCAAATTGTTACCAACAAAGTAGGCGAAGATACAACCTTTGGTAAGATTATTGAATTAGTTGAAGAGGCACAAGATTCCAAATCTGAAGCCGAACGATTCATCGATAAATTCTCAAAATATTACACACCATTTGTCTTATTCCTTGCTATTGGTGTGTACTTAATAACTCGAGATATTGAACTAGCCATAACAATCTTAGTTTTAGGATGTCCTGGTGCATTAGTGATTGGTGTACCAGTCTCAAATGTGGCCGGAATTGGTAATGGCGCAAAATATGGAGTACTACTAAAAGGGAGTGAAGTTATCCAGGACTTTAGTAAGGTTAAGACGATTATCTTTGATAAGACAGGAACACTTACTCTTGGTAATCCAGAAGTCGCTGATATTACATACTATACGGACAATCCAGAAATAGCCAATAAGTATCTAGCAAGTGTTGAGAGTGAATCAGATCATCCACTCGCCAAAGCCATTGTTGAGTATTTAGGTATAAAAGATTTACCAATTGTTGAATCAACCGATGTCATTAAGGGTGGCGGAATCATCGCTAATGTCGAAAACCATGAAGTTGTCGTTGGTAATGTTGCGTTATTAGAAAGCAAGAATATTCCATTGAATGGTTCAGATATCAAGTCACTAGAATCTAAAGGAAACTCAATTGTTTTAACTGCCATTGACGGGAAACTTGTATCCTTAATTGGAATTCGAGATCAAATCAGACCAAATGTTAAACGAGATTTAGATAGACTTAAAAAATTAGGTGTTAAGAATTTGATTGTTCTATCAGGAGATAACCAAGCAACAGTCGATTTAGTTGCATCAGAACTAGGCTTAAGTGAAGCTCACGGCCATATGCTCCCAGAAGACAAAGCAGCTTTTATTAAAAACTTACAATCAAAAGGAGAAATTGTTGCCTTTGTCGGAGATGGAGTAAACGATAGTCCATCCTTAGCACTCTCTGAAATAGGCATTGCTATGGGCAGTGGTACGGATGTCGCAATTGAAACATCTGATGTTGTCTTAATGAATTCAGATCTCAGTCGATTACCACATGCCTTAGGTTTAGTAAAGGCTACATCAAGTAATATGAAACAAAATATAGTCATTGCTGTTGGGGTAGTCATCATCCTAATCTTAAGCTTATTCTTTAGTGATTGGATGAATATGTCGATAGGAATGCTAGCGCATGAAGCGAGTATATTAGTTGTCATTCTAAATGGGATGCGATTAATTAACTATAATCTAAGAAATTGATTTGAATCAATTCTTAATTAAGAAATAACCTGTATAATGTAATTATAAAAGGAGGAACAGTATGTCAAAAGCAACTATACAATTAGAATCACTAACTTGCCCATCATGTTTACAAAAAATTGACAACGCAGTAAAAGGACTAGACGGTGTTGAAAAAGAAAGTGTAAATGTTATGTTTAATTCAAGTAAAGTAAAACTAAATTTCGATGACTCCAAAATTAATATTAATAAAATTGAAGAAGCAATCTCAAAATTGGGTTACGAAGTTAAAAAATCAAGTGTCAGATAAAAATAGGAGCTGTAATAGCTCCTTTTTATTTGAACAGATGACTTTCTTAGAGTAGACTTAGAACAGGAGTGTGAAAGTTATGGAATTAAACGAAATACTAAAAACTAGAAGAAGTGTTCGACATTATCAAGATAAAGAAATTGCAGATGATGTTTTATTTGAGTTGTTAGACTCAGTTAGGGTTGCGCCCTCCTGGCATAATTATCAACCAGCACGCTATCATGTTATAAGAGATGCTCAATTAAAAGAGAAGATAAGTAAAACATTACCCAGCTTTAACCAAAACAATGTTAAAAATGCTCCAGTCTTAATTGTTACAACGATTGTTTTAAATCAATCCGGATTCTTAAAGGGTGAACCCGCAAATGAACTTGTCAATCATTGGGGCTATTATGATGGTGGTCTTTCAAATGCACATTTATTGCTAAAAGCAACTGATCTTGGCTTAGGAACCCTAGTCATTGGTCTAAGAAATGCTGACAAAATTAGAGAAATCCTAGATATCCCAGAAGAAGAATCAATTATGAGTGTTATTAGTCTAGGGTATCCTGAAAAAGTCTCAACAATGCCAAAGCGTAAACAATTTGATGAAATAATTAAAATCTATTAGTGTATGAGAATCAATAATTATATTAGCTCAACCGGTCTATGTTCAAGAAGAGAAGCCGATAAACTCATAGAAGCTGGTCATGTGAAAATTAATAATCAGATTGCGGTTATCGGCCAACATGTTAACCAAGGGGATGTTGTAGAAGTAAAAGGAGAAATCCTTAAACCAAAAGAACAATTTATTTATATTGCACTGAACAAACCTAAAGGAATTACTTCAACAACTGAGAAACATATCAGAAATAATATCGTTGATTTTGTAAATATGGATCAGCGCATCTTTCCTATTGGTCGCTTAGATAAAGATTCTGAAGGATTAATTTTGTTAACAAATGATGGTAGTATTGTAAATCAAATATTGGCTAAGGAAAATAATCATGAAAAAGATTATATTGTTAAAGTCAACAAACCAATTACCAAATCATTTCTTTCTGGAATGGCTAATGGTGTTAAAATATACAATCCAGTTAAAAATGAGTACACGACAACTAATAAAAGTAAGGTTGTTAAAATAGATGCTAAAACGTTTCAAATTACATTAACACAAGGGCTCAATCGTCAAATTAGACGTATGGTATCTCATTTTGGTTATCAAGTAACATTCTTGCAGAGAATACGAATAATGAATATCCATTTAAACAATTTAAAAGTTGGCAAATGGCGATATCTAAGTCCACAAGAATTAAGTGAATTAAAGGAACAAATTAAATAACTTCGGTGGTTATTTCTACATGACCTTTCACATTATCAACTTTTAAATAGATAGAATTAGTAATTTTATCGATTATATTAGGAATTTGACTTTCATCTTGGCACAAAGTGACTAATGAAATTTGGGTTCTTTTTATATTATCCAGCTCACCAGATTCGATGATACTAATATTAAATTTATGTTTTAAGTGGTTGATAATACTCAATCGAAGTTTTCGCTTCTCTTTAAGTGACATCAAGATTGGATGATGTATTGAAATCAACATTGATACAATTATTGGTTCAGTCATAGTCTTACCCTAATCTAGTGGAAATAATGGTCGGTTCACCTGTTTATACTGAATGCGACTTAAATCCTGAGGCGTATGTCCATCACTTAAAGCTAAAATGGACATTTTCGAAATTGCTTGATGAGAAGGGGTTAAATAGCCTAATTTACAGATGATGATTGGGTGATTCTTAGGTTCTAAGCCAAGATCATAAAACATCTTTGACTCTGTAAACCCAATATGTTTTTCAACTAAAATAATATCGATGTTCACAATATTGATTAGCGCAATATCACCATTTGGCATATTGTTGTAATTATAATCCTTAATGTAATTCTTTACATAAACAATCTGATTGATAGGTTCAGAGCCAATAGAATCAAATGAAGCTCCAAAAGTTAAATGGATATACTCACCAACTTTATGCTCACAAGCTTTTGTCGCAATTGGATCATACAAGCCTGCATAGATCAGCGTTTCATCCAGGATATCAATATGACAATTATCCAAACAAAGTTTTAAAAAGTTTGTATTATCTGCTGCTGCACCTGCTGTAGGATTATCTCCAGCATCTGAAATATAAATTGGATAATCTTTATTTTTTGTATAGTCTAAAGCTTTTTCCAAGGCAATCTTAGGAGGATATGCTTTAGTCACAAAGGTGAATTCATGTCTTAAACTATAAAATTTATCGGCTAATTGTTGAGCATAAAGATCAGCACTATGCTGATTATTACTAGTCACAACACAGACTGACACTTGATTATCAACATTATCAGACCATGGAAATCCTAACAAATATGATGCAGCTAAGACATGTTCTTGTTGTTCTAATAGTTTTAATTCATTCATTAAGTAATTCATTGGATAAGTATCTGTAGCTGATTGTTCACCTGCTATTAGCATCGGTACTTTAACGACTGACATATAAGGAAGCATATGATTTTCTAAATAGTTGATGGTAAGCTGTGCAGCATGAATCCCTGTTTCAGTGCAGTCAATATGAGGGGCTGTTTTATAACCAACCATACCCTGACAATGATGTATCAATCTTTCTGAAATACTAGCATGCATATCGAGTGAGATAAATATTGGAATCTCTGGAAAGAGTTCCTTTAATGTTTCAACGATAATAGCCTCTGCACTCGCCATATTTCTTATACGCATCGATCCATGTAGAGCAAGGGTAATGGCATCAATCTTTCCCAGATGGTTTTTAGCGATGGAGATAAACTTATTTAATTGTTCATTAAAAAATACTTCGTCCACTTCACCATTAGGGACAGCTCTCATAAACACGGTTGGAATAACTTCAACATCATGGTTTTTAAGGGTTGTAATAATTCCAGAAATGCTATCATTTTCTTTGATATGCTCATAGATTTCATCTTGATAATAGACTCTAAAATCATTCTCATTACTGGTGATGGGTGTAAATCCATTGGACTCATGATGAAATGATGCAACAAGTACTTTTTTCATAACGTAACTCTCCTATATAATAAGTGTAACGGATAGTCGATATTTAATCCATAAAAAAACCAATCCACATCAGGATTGGTTCTATAACTTATTTTATAAAAGTGATAGTATCTCCAGCTTTTACTTCAGGCTTGACATAAGGACTTAACAGAACTGAACCTGGCATCAAATCTGTTCCTTCTTCTAATCCAAAGTACAGTGATACATGCCC
>DUUI01000031.1 GCA_012841625.1 Erysipelothrix sp.
ACCAAACGATCAATACCCAAACCAAGACCACCCGTAGGCGGCAAACCATATTCCAAAGCCTCAACAAAGTCTGTATCAAACTCAGTTGCCTCAACATTACCCAATTCTTTTTCTCTTAACTGTGCTTCAAAACGTTCTCTTTGATCAATCGGATCATTTAACTCTGAAAACGCATTACAATATTCATGTCCTGAGATAAATAATTCGAAACGATCCGTAAATCTGTCATCCTCATCATTACCCTTAGACAAAGGCGAGATTTCCTTAGGATAAGAATAAACAAAAGTAGGCTGAACAATCTTAGGCTCACAATATTTATCAAAAAATTCAGCCATAATATGACCATAAGATTTTTGATGTTTATCAAGTTCTATTCCGTGTTCCTTAGCTAAGTTAATCGCAGCATCTGTATCAATTTCTAAGAAATCAATCCCAGTCTCTTCCTTAATTAACTCTGCCATCGTGACACGCTTAAACGGAGCCTTCAGTGAAATTTGTTGATTCTTATATTCAACATCAGTCGTCCCAAGTGTTTCATTCGCAACTGACTCAATAAGACCCTCAGTCAGCTCCATCATGCCCTCCATATCAGAATAGGCAACATACGCTTCAACCGTAGTAAATTCAGGATTATGAGTTGAATCCATACCCTCATTTCTAAAGAGTCGTCCAATCTCATAAACACCCTCCATACCACCAACAATTAAACGCTTTAAAGGTAGTTCAGTCGCAATTCTCAAATAGAAATCCATATCCAGTGCATTATGATGTGTCACAAAAGGACGAGCCGCAGCCCCACCAAGAATAGCCTGTAAGATAGGAGTCTCAACCTCAACTAAGCCCTTAGAATCAAAATAATGTTGAATCGCACGAATAACCCTAGGTCTAAAGAAAGCAATATGGCGCGCCTCTTCATTCGCAATTAAATCTAAATAACGACGACGATAACGCTCTTCCTTATCCACTAAACCATGAAATTTATCCGGAAGAACTCTAAGCGATTTAGTTAGATGAGTAATCTTCTCTGCCTTTACAGATAATTCACCATGATTCGTTCTAAACATAGTACCCTCAATTCCTACAATATCACCTAAATCAGTTATTTTGTAGTAATCAAAGGCATCATCCCCAACTGTATCCTTACGAATATATACTTGGATCTGCCCATCACGATCTTGGAGATGTAAAAAACCAGCCTTCCCCATCACACGCTTTGTCATAATACGACCAGCAATAATCACTCGCTCATTAACTTCATTTAATTCTTCTTTGGTCGAATTCTCAAATTTTTCTAATAATTCTTTAGAATGGTGAGTCCGCTTAAAAGCCTTACCAAAAGGGTCAATCCCCATATCTCGTAATTCTTGTAGCTTCTCACGCCTAACTAATTCTTGTTCCCCTAAGTGTTCACTCATAATATTCACGTCCTTTATATTCATTTAGTATTGTAACAAATTCATCATATGATTTCATCAGTACTAGTTCTTGTTTTATCTGTCTGCTATTAGGTAAGCCAGCAAAACCCCACGCAGCATGACTCCGCATTTGTTTCATTCCATGCTCCTCACCCATTAAACGAATCAGTTTCAAAGCATGGTTCTTCATCATATTAAAACGATCATCAAGGGTAATCGTAAAAGTTTTCTCCCTATGGTTAAGTGCATCCTTACACTCCTGGATAAGCCATGGTTGACCCATTAAGCCACGACCAATCATAATTCCATCACAACCAGTCTGCTCCATCATATCCAATGCATCCTGACCACTCTTAATGTCACCATTACCAATCACCGGAATCGACACAGCCTCTTTCACTCTTCGAATAATATCCCAATCACTATGACCCTCATACATTTGAGAGCGAGTTCTAGGATGAACAAATAATGCACTCACACCCACAGACTCTAAACCCTTAGCCAACTCAACAGCATTGATACTCTGATTATCCCAACCACTCCGAATCTTAATTGTCAGTGGTTTTTTAATCGCAAGTTTGACTAAACGAGCCAATTCAACCGCCTTATCAATATCCTTCATTAAAGCAGAACCAGACCCTTGTTTAACAATCTTATGAACCGGACACCCCATATTAATATCAATGATGTCACAATCAGTAAACTCATCCAAATACTGTGCCGCACTAACCATATGCTCAGGATCATTACCAAACAATTGAAAGACAATCGGATGCTCATGAGGAATCGTCTTCAACATTTTAAGTGTTTTTTCATTACGATAATTAATCGCCTGATCACTCACCATCTCATTAAAGTAAAGACCCGGCTCATACTCAACACAAATTTGCCTAAACGCTAAGTTAGTCACACCAGCCATCGGCGCAAGAATAACTTTATTCTTTAACTCAATATGATCAATTTTTAGCATGATACTTCTCAGTAATAAACTCTGTTATATCATCAGTACTAAAATGGTAGTGTTCATTACAATATTGACACTCCATGTTAACACCCTGTTCTTCTTGTTGTAAACCAACTAAATCCTCAACCGATAAAGTCTTTAAAGCACGCTCCATCTGTTGGCGACTACAATGACACACAAACTGAACCGGTTGCCCATCAACAAGTTCAACCTCATCAAAAAGAGACTCAACAAGTTCTTGAGCCGTCATACCCTCATTTAATATTTGAGAGATTGGCTTTAAATATTTAACCACATGCTCAGCCATTAAAATATCAGTCTCAGTATGTCCTGGCAGCATCTGAATCAGCAAACCACCAGCACTCAAAACAGAGCCCGTCTCATCCACTAAAACACCCAATGAAACAGCCGAAGGAAGTTGTTCAGACTGTGTAAAATAAAACGCAAAATCCTCAGCAATTTCACCTGACACTAAATCAACCGAACTCGTAAATTCATGCTTTAAGTTATAGTTTCTAGAAACAGACAGCTGGCCTTTACCAATCGCTGCCCCAACATCTAGCTTATGTGATTCTTCATTAATTAAATTAACCGACGGATTTCCAACAAACCCAACCGTATTCCCATTCTTCTGTGCATCCACACGAATCAATTCTAAAGGTCCATCTCCAGCAATTCGAATCGATACCATTTCTTCATCATTTTTAAGCTGAAAAGCCATGATACTCGCAATTGCCATGGTCCGACCCAAAGCTGCTGTAGCCGTTGGAAATAATTGATGACGAACCTGAGCCGTCTTAACCAACTCAGTAACATCCGCCACCATAACTCTAATATTTTTATTATTAGCCAAAGCACTAATAATTTGATCCATAAATTTTCCTCCTTGAGATAAAAAAGCACCACGAGGTGCTTAGTCTTATTGATTTAAAACTTGTTGCTGTGACAAGGTCATATCCTGATTAGAAGCCAATTCTTCAATTTGTTCTTTCGTTAATGTTTCATATTCCATCAGAGTTTCAGCAATCTTATCTAGTAAATCACGATTCTCTGTTATTATGCGCTTCGCATTTTCATATGCTTCATCAATAATCTTACGAATTTCTCTATCAATTTCATAAGCAACTTCACCAGAATAACTCATATTCGAACCATAGTCACGCCCTAAGAAGACATTGTTACCAGCATCTTCATATTGGATTGTCCCTAAAGCACTCATCCCATATGACATAACCATATTACGAGCAATCTTTGTCGCTCTCTCAATATCATTATAAGCACCTGTACTAATTTCATCAAAAACAATTTCTTCAGCAACACGACCACCAAGTAAACCAGTAATCATTCCAATTAAGTCTGACTTAGTCTGGAAATATGTTTCCTCCTTAGGCGTCATCAAGTTGTAACCACCCGCTTGACCCCTAGGAATAATTGTAACTTTCTGAACTTCAGAAGCTGACTCAAGTTTAAGCCCAATAATCGTATGTCCCGTTTCATGATAAGCAACCAGTTTCTTTTCTTTGTCAGAATAAGTTCTAGATTTCTTAGCCGGACCAGCCATAACTCTATCCACCGCTTCATCTAAGTGATGCATGCGAACCTTTGTATCAGATTCACGAACCGCCAATATAGCAGCCTCATTAAGAACATTCTCTAAATCAGCCCCAGAGAAACCTGGTGTACGACTCGCCAAATTACCAAGTGACACTGTTTCATCCAATACCTTATTACGAGCATGAACATGAAGAATCGCTTCACGACCCTTCTTATCAGGTAAAGACACTTGGATCGTTCTATCAAAACGCCCAGGACGAAGTAATGCCGGGTCTAAGATATCGCCACGGTTTGTCGCCGCTATAATTAGGACACCTGAGTTATCATCAATCCCATCCATCTCAACAAGTAATTGGTTAAGTGTTTGTTCACGCTCATCATGTCCACCACCTAAACCAGCTCCACGCTGACGACCAACAGCATCAATCTCATCAATAAAGATGATACAAGGAGCTGTTTTCTTAGCCTGTTTAAACATGTCACGAACACGACTCGCCCCAACCCCAACAAACATTTCAACAAAGTCTGAACCAGAGATTGAGTAATATGGAACATTCGCTTCCCCAGCCGCTGCTTTAGCTAACAAGGTTTTACCAGTTCCAGGAGGGCCCACTAATAATATTCCCTTAGGAATACGAGCACCCATTTTTTCAAATTTCTTAGGTGATTTCAAATATTCAATTAATTCTTGCATTTCTTCTTTTTCTTCTTCAGCCCCAGCCACATCATCAAATTTTACATTAATGTTCTCTTGACGATTAGCCGGACTCTTAGAAAAATCAAACGCTTGTTTATTGCCCCCACCCATACGTGAGAACATAAAGAAGATTAACCCCATCATAATAATATAAGGTACAATACCCGCCAGTATTGAAATCCAAGTATTGTTCTCATAAGGATCGACAACATTTAAATTGCCAAATTCTTCTTGTAAGAATTGTGAGTTTTCATCAGTATTCGCAATTCTCGCTCTGAATAATTTTGTTTCGCCACCCTCACGATACTCACCATCAACATCGATGACTAAGTTCGTATAATTGGCACTCACATTCTCAATTGTTTGTGTTTCTGATAATTCTACTAATTCTGTGTAATTTAATAATCTTACTTCTTGTTGATTCTGTAATTGCATTAATAATGAAATAAACAAAATGACAACAATATATGGAATGAAATTAGATAATCTTGTTTTCTTCATTTATCCTCCTTTTTCTAGAGATAAAGCTCATCCTTCAATACTCCTACATATGGAAGGTTTCGATATTTCTCGTTATAATCTAAACCAAAGCCAACAACAAATTCATTTGGAATAACAAAGCCAATATAATCAGCCTTAACATCCACGAGTCGTCTCTCTGGTTTGTCTAATAATGTAACAATCTCAACTGAGTTTGCGCCTTTGTTATAAAGCATTTTAGATACTTGTTTTAATGTTTTACCAGTATCAACAATATCTTCTACTAATAAAATATTGTCTCCCTTAACTGATTGGTCTAAGTCTTTAAGAATACGAACATCCCCAATCGACTCAGTCCCTTCATACGATGATACGTCCATAAAATCAACTTCAATATCCATGTTTAAATGTTTCATAAACTCCGCTAAAAAAGGAATCGACCCTTTCAATAAAGCAACCAATAATGGGGCTTTTCTATCCTTATACGCCAGGGTAATTTCTTTAGCCAATTCTTTAGATCTTTCTACAATTTGGTCATGTGTAACCAATATTTTATTAATATCTGTATGCATCGTTACTCCTTATAGGTAAAAAATAACCTTTCATTATTTTACCATACTTACCGCAAAAAACCATCATTGATGATGGTAAGCACATAAATTAACATAATTAACGCTATTTATCAAATTTTCAACCCTTTTAAAACCTCTTTAGTTTCATCACTCACTCTAAAACTTTCAACCGCTTTCTGAATACTTTTGTTATGCACCCAAGGATCAAGACTTTGTTCATGTAATATCTTAACAGCTTTATCATACTCTTTAATAAAGCCATCACACATTAGCCAAGCCTGCATCATCCTGACATAATAACCCTCATGTTTAATCGTCGTCACCAACTCTAAACCTTCATCCAG
Source organism: Erysipelothrix sp. (assembly GCA_012841625.1). Lineage (GTDB taxonomy): Bacteria > Bacillota_I > Bacilli_A > Erysipelotrichales > Erysipelotrichaceae > DUUI01. The sequence goes on from DUUI01000031.1 coordinate 6,027, forward strand.
GTAATAGATTCTTAAATAATTTAAACCAAATCTAACACTATACTCATGCTCACTAACAAGACACTCTTCAATTAAGCTCAATGTTCTATCCTTATCTTTAAGTAACACTTTTGGATAAAAAGCATCAACCACAGCCCAATTATCCAAATAAGGTACAAACTCAGACGTTCTCATTAAACACTCATCATAATCCTTCATCTGATTGATTAATAAAACATGTAAAATGTTTTCCTCATGATAAGCATGTGGCAATGAATCCAAATAAGTAAGATCCGTCTCTTTCGCTAATTTACGCAAGATAGGCATGCGAATGCCAAGAATTCTATCCTTATCTAATGTTGGAATTAATTTAGCACTAAATTCCTTATACTTTAAATCTATATGTTCTTTCATGCTACCTTCCTTTGTAAATACAAGTTGTACACTTCATTGTAATGATCTACATCACACCCAAGTTCAGCAACACAAATAACATCCCCACCTTTATTTTCAATGACTGGCCAAACTAATCTATCTTTACTCAAAATTTTCCGATCAATAAAGAAGCGATTTAATTTCTTTGTCCCAAATCTCATATTAATAGTATCACCCGCTCTAACATTTCTAATTGTAAGTGGGAAATCAGATTCCCTCACATATAACCCAGTTCCACTTCTAGTACTAAGTCTAAAATGTTCATTGCCAACCGTTTTAATTGTGTGAACTATAATCTCATAATCATAATCCCTATTTTCTAAGAGATAGACAACCCCATACTCAATAATAAAGAGTTTATTATCAGTAAGTTTAATTTGTTGATGAACTTGACTCAATACCCTAGAATCTAAATCCATTAAATGCTTCTTCGTCACCTTAGATGTGTTTAACTTATGTGAATCCATAAATTCTCTTAAGATTGATAAACGCACTGACAAGTCTTCTTTAGAGTAATCCGAAATCTTAATCTGTTCCTTATTCACTCTTATAAATGACTTTGTCTTTCGATAAAGTGCTTGTTTACGCTTCTTATAGAGTTTCTGATAATCAATTAATAACTCTTTATCTTCATCGCTCATCGTCTCCAGCTTTTGCCTAATGATATTACGCGTGTAAAGTGGCTCCGCATTTGTTTTGTCAATAGCAAATTCAATCTCATTCTTTTGACAATATTCAATTAATTCTTCTTTTGTTAGTTTTAATAATGGACGATTAACAAGCATACCATTCACTTTAGAATACTGAGAAATACCAAGAGTCTTAGGCTCTCGATGACTTAATAACTCAAAGAGTATTGTCTCCAAATTATCATCTTTATGATGTCCTAACCAAAGAGATACAGCCCCATATCCATCATACACTTCTTTAAACGCATTAAAACGATAATCTCTAGCATTTTTTTGAAAATTACCAGTAGACAAATCAGGCGCATGATAAACAATGCAAACAATTCCTTTATTCTGACAATATGCTTCAACCAGAGTTTGATCAATATGAGCATCATCTCTTAGACCATAATTTACATGAACAACAACAATATTGTATTTTTTCTTGCTGAGCATGTCTAAAAGAGCCATAGAATCTGGCCCACCTGAAACACCCACAACAATCCAGTTTAAACGATTAGAAAAGTTTACTGTATTCACCATAACCTTCTTCTTCTAATTGTTCTTTAGGAATAAAACGAAGTGCTGCTGAGTTTATACAGTAGCGCAAACCACCTTTGTCAACTGGTCCATCATTAAATACATGACCCAGATGTGAATCAGCATCTTTTGATCTAACTTCAATGCGATGCATTCCATAAGATATATCCTTATGTTGAGTCACTTGTCTTTGAGATATCGGTTGAGTAAATGATGGCCATCCACAACCTGCATCATATTTGTCTTGAGAGCTAAATAATGCTTCTCCACTAACTATATCTACATAAATTCCATCATCAAAATGGGCATCAAACTCATTGTTAAATGGAGGTTCCGTTCCATTCTCTTGGGTGACATGATAAGCCATTGGGCTTAATGTTTTCTTTAAATAATCTTTCTTCATACTCTTATTATACCATTAAAAAAAGCTCACCTTTTTAGATGAGCTTTATTTTGTCGTTTTATTTATTCACTTACGACTTGTACTTCAGTTGCTTTGTCTCCACGCTCTTCAGTTTTAATCACGAAATTGACAGTATCACCATCATTTAGTGTTTTGAAGCCCTCAGTTAGAATATCTGAGTAATGCACAAAGATGTCTTTACCATTTTCCATAGTGATAAATCCAAATCCTTTTTCAGCGTTGAAAAATTTAACTTTACCTGTTTCCATTAACACACCTCCAGTTCTAGAAAATAAGAAGGTCCCTTGATGTCCACAGGACAAAATCGTAAGCCTAATCTTATTACATTAATAGAATACCCTTTTAAGAGATTAAAGTCAACCAAATAGACAATTAATGAACAATTTATATTTTATGAATTAAGTTTTGTCATGTATTCACTCTACAAGCATCCAATTATGGATTAAGTTTTGTCATGTATTCACCATACAAGTATCCAAGTGTTCCATCATATTCAAATTCAATCCAATCACCCTGAACTTTTCCACATACTTTTTGTTGATAATTAAATAATCCAAGGTAACCAGAGTCTAAATCAGCACCCTCTCGAATATATAAACCTGTATCTGAATTAACCTCATATAAATCAAACCCAACATCACACACATCACCTGATGCATACTTTTGTTCTAAGGCGAGTACTTCATTCTTCTCATTTTCAAACTGAGCTACAATCTCCCTTTGTTGGTACCCAATATCTTTACCAATCTCAATGAGTGACCATGTGTCATCTCTTAAGACCCATGCCCTATTAGTACTAGCAATTAGCGCATTTTCAAAATAGAATGTGTCTAATTCTTGACCTGATTCATCTAAGAATCCAACAACGCCCTCTTTTCTAACCGGTCTAAACCCTGTCGCATTTGAAGAGGTCGAAATAAAATGTGTATTGTTTCGATAATCATTAATAAAACTAACAGTGACTAAGTTTGACACTTGAGGTCCTTTTTGTTCAATTCTAAAACTGTCAGAATAAATCTGGTTATTGGTTGGTACAACGGGTTCATACTTCATCTCAACTACAATATTTCCCGATCTATCAGCCAGTCCCAACTTACCATCTTTAATAACAGATACTAAACCATCATTTGTTGATGTATCAATTCCAACACCATCAAATTGTAAAGAATCTAGTATATCAGAGCGAGTTGATTCACCAGTCACAATACCCACAACACCCGTTAAATCAAAACTCAAAACATTATCAATTAATGTTGGTTCTTCATTGAGTTCATAGACTGGGTAGATTCCATCTGCTGAAAAAGCAACATACTCTTTAATCATTAGAGGATCATTTGATTCCCTATATAAATAAGAATTAACATCAATCTCTTTTACAATTGGTGAATTCTTTGTAATATAAATCATTTTGGTCGCATTAAGTAAACCAACCGGATAATCTGGTTCAACAGTCCCAACATCATAGATTAGTTTATGATCTGGACCATAAGCAAATAGAGTTCTCACTCCATCACAAGTTAGTGTTAAATTACTAGGATCAGCCGGACTAAAATATTCTTGATGAAAATTCCTCAAATTGGTTGAACATATTTGATTTTCACCAATAAGATTTTCGCCTTGAGGTGTATAGAAACTAATGAGTTCACCACTCTTATAGAGTGCTAGAGAATTTGAGTAATAATCTTGAAGAATTTCATCATAGTCGCCAAAGCGAATACCTTCTTTTAATATAACAAAATCATTGTAGTCACCAGCAACAATCTCTTCTTCTTCGTCTGGATTGACTACTTCTTCTTCAATAACTTCTTCATCTTTAACAGCACAACTACTTAATAGTAGAAGTAGTAATAGAAAAATTTTCACAGGAATCCCTCCTATATCAATTATACCGTAAAGAGGTCTTGATAGCTTTGTATTATCTGCTTAAAAAGTGGTGAATCAACATTTAAATATGATTTCACTTCAATGATTCTCGCCGTATTAATAAATTTAGCATCATTTAGAAAAAGAACTGATGGTCGATTTAATCCCTTAGGCATCCCAATATAAAACAAGTGGTCTTTATAATCGATTCGATTAGGATGATTCTGGGCCTTTTGAACTGTTTGTCTGTTTGAACTCATCGGAACAACAAACGCTTTATAATTAAAGATCTTTAGCACTAGCCCAAAATGCTGAAAGCCTGCCTCATTTAAATAAGCTTGCCCAAAATCACAAAAGACAATATCCCCTACGTTAATCCTTAAATTAAAATCTAAGGATGAAATACATTTTGACCGAATGAACCGATTGTATCCGCTTATCACTTCTCGTCTAATTTCATGGTATGGCATTGAGATTAAATACTTTTTTAGCTCTTCTATATAATCATCAACAATATAATGATTTGGTTTTTCTTGAATTACAAGTTCTTTTAATTTACTATGTGTCATTTCTTATCCCCCTATTACATGTATATGAGATAAGAAAAAGAAGTCCTAAGACTTCTTACTTAAAAATATATTGCAAAGCACCACTTGGACATTTTTTGATTAACTCAGCAACATCCTGAGGACTTTCATTATCTGGCAGGATCCATGGTTTTCTTTTTAGCTCAAAGACAGCTGGCAATCCAGTCGTACAGACTCCTGAATGCTGACAAATCTTAAGATTAAAATAAACATCTATTTTATCTCCAGTGTATCTTCGGTAGCCTTTCTCAATTAATTCTTCATGAGTCATTTTACCTTCCTCCTCTTCTGGTTTAATTTGTTTTGGTAATTCAATTATATCTTTTGCTTATTGATATAAAATCATTGTAGACCAGTTTTCATTTAGCTTCAAGTCCATATAAAATATCTTGACACATTGAAACCATTGCCAACAATTACTAGATTGAAACTTTTTTTTATAGTTTATAGTGTTTTATTTAAATTTCTTTTCTTTCATGATATGGTTACTGTATACTAAAGAAAAAGTTGAGGAGGATTACTTATGTCTTGTGTCTCAAAAATTAAACATGCTTATACCAGTTTTAATACTAATCAGAAAAAAATAGCAGACTACATCATCACAAATCCCGATAAAGTCGTTCGCATGAGTGTCCAAGAGTTGGCTTTAAAAACTGATACCTCTCCTGCTGCTATAGTTCGTTTTTCTAAAAAAGTAGGCTATGATGGATACCCTACTTTGAAGCTTGAGTTAGTTCTTGATGTAAGTGCTGAACTTGAACAAATAATTGAAGACCAACCAGTAGAAACAGATTCTTTTTATAGCTTTCTACGTCAGGAACAAAAAGGATATTTAGATACAATCAATCAAACCTTTGTTTTAATTAACGCTGATTCCTTAGAAAAAGTTATCGGTTATTGCTTGGAGGCACGCCGTATTTATATTACAGGTCTTGGTGGTTCATCAAGTGTAGCCCGTGATTTTCACAATAAATTGACTCGCATAGATGCGCCAGCCGTCTTCAATTTGGATGCGCATATTCAATTAGGAAATAGCATCCACTTAACACCTGAAGACTTAGTCATTGCGATTAGTTATCGCGGACGAACAAATACGGTTAACTTAATTGTTCAAAGAGCACGCAAACGCAATATAAGAACAGTCGCAATTACCCAAAATAATGGGTCGCCACTATCAAAATATGCTGAAATTATTTTACCTGTTTATTCTAATGACAATGACCTAAGATTTGGCTCTATTACTTCTCGAAACTCATCTCAGGTTGTTACCGACTTAATCTACTTAGGTATGATAAAAAATCAAGCCGAAAAATCAAGTCATAAAATATCTAAGACTCGAGAAGCAATTGGTGACTTACAAAAATAATTAATAAAAAACGGTTATTAACTAACCGTTTACTTAAATTCAAATAAATCTGTCTCGCCAGAAACTATATCCTGGTTCGCTTTCTTAAGTTCAATTTGTTGACCAGAAGTGAAAATTAATGGGCTCACTACCAATTTACCAGCAGCTCTGATTTTTTCAAGGTCCATAATTGTTAAGACATCACCTGCTTTAACTTTATCACCTTGTTTTACTTGTCCAACAAATCCTTCGCCATTTAATTCAACTGTATCAATCCCTAAATGTAATAGGATTTCAACGCCATCCTCTGTCTTAAGACCAAAGGCATGACCTGTTGGAAAGACAAGGATTACTTCACCATCAACTGGTGAAACAATCGTATTTTCAGTTAACTCAATCGCATATCCATCACCCATCATTCTTTGAGCAAAGACTTGGTCAGGAACATCCTCAAGTGGAACTAATTTCCCGGCTCCAAAGGCATGGTACGTAACTTCTTTAATTTCTGTTTTTGGTTCTTGTTTCTTTTTAAAAATATTAAACATAAATTGTTTCCTTTCATTCTTTCCTCAATTGTAGCAGATTTATAAGCACTTTCTAATTCAGATAATTCTTTTTTAGTCAAAAACTAATTATTTTGAGTTTCAGTGTTGACAACGCTTACATAATCATTTATCATACTGATAGATTTAGAAAATAGAAGAAACAGCAAACAGATTGTTACTTTTAGCAGGCAAGACTGTATTGTACTTCAATAAGATCCTCTTTGGAGGTCTTGAAAAGGAAAGTATGATGCGGTTTTTTTATTAAAAAACTTAATTGGGAGTTACATTGAGTTGGCTTGACCTTGGAATCAAATGGTGCGCACATTTGTATTTACAAGGTCTTTTATTTTCTAAAGTTTAAAAATAAGGAGGATTAAAAAATGAATTATTCCCAATTCGCAAAAGATTTAATTAACAACATCGGCGGACAAGACAATATGAAAGAAGCATATTACTGTATGACACGACTTCGCATTAACGTTGCCGATAAATCAAAAGTATCAACCGATAAAATCAAAGAAGCAGACATCGTCAAACAAGTCCAATACAAAGGAAATGAACTACAAATAGTTATAGGAACTGAAGTAAACCAGGTTTATGATGAATTCATTAAACATGTCGACCCTTCAAAATTAGGTCAATCAGAACCATCAAGTGACGAGAAACGAAATGTATTTTCAAAAGTAGTCGATTTCTTAGGAGGCATCTTTGTCCCAATCATTCCAGCCTTAGTCGCTGGGGGGATGCTAAAAAGTATCACCACTTTACTTACCACTTTTGGATGGTTAGATGGAGCCAGTGATTTAGCTGTATTATTAAACATCGCAGCTGACTCAGTCTTTTACTTCCTACCATTCTTTATCGCAGTCACATCTGCTCGAGTCATTAAAACCAATGAATTTCTAGCCTTAATGGTTGCCGGAAGTATTATGTATCCAACCTTAATCAACGGATTAGAAAGTGGCGCAGCAGCCCTCTCTGTCTTTGGTGTAAGTATTCCAGTTATCGCCTACAATGGATCTGTTTTTCCAGTTATTCTAGGCGTTGTTCTACTCAAATATGTCTATGGATTCTTAGATAAGTACATCCATAAGAATATCCGAATGATCTTCGCACCATTATTTGCCATCCTTATCACTGTCCCAATCTCGCTCGCTTTACTTGCGCCAATCGGACATTATTTAGGTATTTATTTAGCACAAGGGCTTGCTTGGATCTTCAATACGAATGGATTCATTGCTGCTACACTCATGGGATTCTTCTTACCACTCATCGTTATGGCTGGTATGCACCAAGCACTCTTCCCATTAATGCTCACTAACTTAGCAGAAGTAGGCATCGATAAAATGTTGCCATTATTCTATCTACAAACATTTGCGATAGCAGGAGCCACCTATGCAGTCTTCTTTGCCTCTAAAAAAGCAGACAAAAAAGCAGTTGCTCTATCAACAGCCATCACTGCCACCTTTGGAATTACTGAACCTGCCCTTTATGGTCTCGCAATTCCATTGAAGAAACCACTTATTGCAGGACTTATCGCATCTGGAGTTGCCGGAGGATTATCCAATTTATTAGGTGTTTCAGCCTTTGCCTTTGGTTTACCAAGTTTCTTAAGTATTCCAACCTATGTTGATGCAGCACAAGGAAGCTCATTAGTAGATGTTCTGATTTCATCAGTCGTTGCTTTAGGATTAGGATTCATCATCTCATATATTTTAATGAAACGAGAGAAAGAAGACGAAGTACCAAGTGAGTCTGTCGTACAAACTGAATCACAAACAAAATCTGAACCACAATTAAATATAACAGCCAATGAAATGATCTACGCACCTGTCAATGACGGACAAATACTTGCCCTATCAGATGTCAAAGATAATGTCTTTGCTCAAGAAATTATGGGCCCAACAGTTGCCATTAAACCTCATAACAATGACGTCTATGCACCAGTCTCAGGTGAAATCATTATGTTCTCTGATACAAAGCATGCATTAGGAATCAGAACTAAGAGTGGACTTGAAGTGCTTATCCATATAGGTATTGATACTGTTAAACTCAATGGTGAACCATTCTCATCAACTCTAGAAGTGGGTGATACTGTCAATCATGGTGACCTTATTACAACGGTCGACTTGGACTATTTAAAAGAAAGAAATGTCGATAACACAATCATTATCGCTATAACAAACTACAATCAATTAAATAAATTGATTGATGCCAATACAAAAGTAACAAATCAAAGTGCAATTTTACAAACTAGTATTTAAAGAAAGGACATATTATGAAAAACAATAAATTTCCAAAAAACTTCCTATGGGGCGGAGCTACCGCTGCCAACCAAATTGAAGGGGCCTATGATGTTGGTGGTAAAGGTCTTTCAATCTCAGATTTTGCCGCATATAAAGATCCATATGCAGGTGAACGTGTTAATAACTTTACCTTTGATGTCACATCAGAGGAACTAAAAGAGTATAAAGCCAACCCGGAGAAGTATAACTTTCCAAAAAGAAGAGGCATTGATTTCTATCATAACTATAAAGAAGACATCAAACTCTTTGCTGAAATGGGCTTTAAAGTCTTTCGACTCTCTATTTCTTGGCCACGAATCTTTCCTACAGGTGAAGATAGTGAGCCTAATGAAGCAGGACTCGCATTTTATGATGCAGTCTTTGATGAATGCGCTAAGTATGGAATCGAACCATTAGTGACACTGTCGCATTATGAACAACCAATTCATTTAACTGAAAAATACAATGGATGGATGAGTCGTGAGTTAATTCCATTATTTGAAAAGTATGCTGAAGTAGTCTTTAACCGTTATAAGAATAAAGTAAAATACTGGATTACATTCAATGAAATGAACATGAATCTTCAAAGTATTTACACTGGTGCTGGTGTCTTACCTGATACTGTCGCTGATAATAAACTTCAAGCTGCCTACACAGCAAGTCACCATCAATTCTTAGCAAGTGCTTTAGCTGTTAAGAAAGGAAAAGAAATTAATCCGGATTTTGAGATAGGATGTATGATTAACCAAATGGAATCCTACGCAAAAACAACCAAGCCTTTAGATCAGCTTCAATCACTTAAATCCAATCAACTTAATATGTTCTATCCAGATGTAAAAGTAAGAGGATGCTACCCAAGTTATATCTTTAAACATTTTGAAGAAAATAATATCCACATTGACATCACAGAAGAAGACAAAAAGGTGCTCAAAGAAGGAACAGTTGACTTTGTATCTATTAGTTACTACATGTCACATGTCACTGAATATAGTGAAGACGCAACTGAACTAGCCGGATCCTTTGATAGCCCTATTAAAAACGAATACCTAGAATTGACACAATGGGATTGGCCAATTGATCCAGTTGGGTTGCGAATTTCTTTAGAGAAGCTTTATGACCGATATCAAATTCCATTATTTGTTTGTGAGAACGGACTAGGCGCTAGAGATGTTCTGACTGAAGATGGAAAAGTTCATGATGATTATCGCATCGACTACATCAAAAAACATTTAATTGAAATTAAAAACGCAATGGATGCTGGTGTTGAAGTAATGGGTTATACCTCTTGGGGTTGTATTGATTTAGTCAGTGCAGGAACTTCTCAAATGACTAAACGTTATGGCTATATTTATGTTGATTTAGACGATGAAGGAAATGGATCAGGAAAGAGAATTCCAAAAGATTCATTCTACTGGTATAAAGATGTTATTGCTTCTGATGGCGAAAGTCTCACTAAAGATTAGAAATGTGCCCAAAATAAGTCTCTTTTCTTGTATAATATATTTGTAAATGGAGTGATTGAATGAAGATATCTAAGGTTTTAAATAACAATGCGGTTAGTACTCTTGATGAGAGTAATCAAGAAATCATCCTTTTAGGGAAAGGTCTAGGGTTTCAAAAGAAAATCGGTGATGATGTTGATGAATCTAATATTGAACAAGTTTTTAAAAATCACACAGAACATCAAAACCAACTTGAGAAACTGATCAAAGAGATTCCTTATGAGATTCTTGGATATGCAGAACACATCATTTCAGATGCATCAAAACGATTAAACAAGAAACTCAATGAGTACATCTATGTCACCCTTACTGATCACTTAAACTATGCCATAGAGCGAGCTAAAGACGGTATACATATCAAAAATACCTTAATGTGGGAGATTCAAAAATACTACAAAGATGAGTATCAGATAGGCCTCGATGCAACACAGTTCATTAATGAAAAAGAAGGATTAGCACTCCCTGATGATGAAGCAGGTTTCATAGCTCTTCATATTGTCAATGCTGAAATGGAAGATATGGATTCAAATCAATCGCTAGAAATGACAACAATGATTAAAGACATTCTCAACATTGTTCGCTATACCTTCGACATTGAATATAATAAAGAAAGCATTGCCTATGACAGATTCGTCAGACATGTTAAATTCTTCGTTCAAAGAGGAATTAATAATCAACTTGAAAACCAAGGGGACCCGGAGTTCTTCCATGATTTCAATGAGAAATACCCACGTGAATACAGTGTCGCAATGAAAATCAAAAAGTATATGGAATCGAAAACAAACATTCCAATCCTTGAAGAGGAACTGATGTACTTGACATTACACATTCTAATTATTACACGCAATAAGTAACACCTATTAACCACCATGGACAAGAGTCTTGACATGGTGGTTTTTATTTACACTCTATAAACAACAAAAGTGAACTCGTAATCATCAAAACCCTTCGTTTCTTTGGTTTAAAAGACATAAGAAAAGCCCATCTATAATAGAAGATGGGCTTAAAGTTGAATCAGTCTCATTAATATTGAAAACTAGTTATCGTTACGTAAGTTTTCTAACATAATTCCAGTTCCCTCAGCAACACATGTTAAAGCATTCTGAGCCACAAAAACAGGAATCGATAATTCATTCATAAGTAATTGGTCTAAACCATGAAGTAGCGCACCACCACCAGTTAAAACTATTCCACGAGTTACAATATCAGCCGATAGTTCAGGTGGTGTTTGTTCTAAAACAGTTCTACAAGCACGAACAATATCCGCTAACGACTCGCGCATTGCTTCCTCAGTTTCTGAGGAACGGATTGTGATTGTATGAGGCAATCCAGTGACTAAGTCACGACCTGAGATATCAATAGATTCCTCACGGCCATCACGCCACACTGTTCCCACTTTCATTTTAACTTCTTCTGCAGTTCGATCACCAATGAGTAATTTATACTCATCTTTTACATATTTAATAATATCTTTATCTAAAGAGTCACCAGCAATCTTAAGTGATGTTGATGTAACAATTTCACCCAATGATAAAACAGCCACATCAGTTGTTCCACCACCAATGTCTAAAACCATGTTTCCACTCGGTTTAGAGATATCAAGTCCAGCTCCCACAGCCGCAACCTTTGGTTCTTCTTCAATATAAACTCTCTTGGCTCCAGCACGGTATGCTGAATCACGAATCGCATTACGCTCAACAGAGGTAATGTTGCTCGGACAACAAATAAGGATTGTCGGTCTAGAGAATAATCCTTTTAAATTTAATTTATTAATAAAATAAGACAGCATGATTTCAGTGACTTCAAAATCAGCAATAACTCCATCTTTTAATGGTCTAATCGCAAGTACTCTTCCAGGTGTTCGCCCTAGCATGTTCTTCGCTTCATGACCTACGGCTAGAACTCTTTTAGTCTCCGCATCAATGGCAACAACAGATGGTTCGTCAATAACAATTCCGTCGCCCTTAATATAAATAAGCATATTGGCAGTTCCTAAATCAATTCCTACCGCTTTTGAAAATAACATATTTTAAATTTCCTTTCGTATAGCCCAGTAATTATAACAGAGTCAAGACTAACTTAAAAGTGTTCTCAATACTTTTAGGTTGACTCCTTAGATCTAACTCAAATAAACAACTGTAAACTAAGAATAAACTGCATTACCAAGTAGGCCATCGCCATGGCCAATAAGACTGCCAGTATCTGAGCTTGAGATGTTTTGCCTTTTCGAATAAAGCGCTCAAAATCAATCCCCAGGATAGCCCAATAGCTGGCAAAAAAGCTTAGAAACAATAGAGCTATTCTAATTATTTCAGCTTGATTCATGCCCACTGCACACCTAGTGATTCATACTCTTGTAAAGCTTTTTGATGAGTTTCTTCATCAACATAGCCTAAACCATCCTTTAAAACAGTCACAGTATGTCCCGCTTTGATTAATTCTTTGGTTGTTTCTAAAACACAGTACTCGCTCGCAATCCCTGCAATCACAACCTCTTTTTCAAGCTGTTCAAATAAGATTTGGCCATCTTTATTGGTCGCATAAAAAGCTGAATATTCTTCAACATCATCATCTTGACCTTTCATGTATTTATTTGAAACATCTGGTTGATGATGATTATTTTTAAGGTGTTTAGAAAACTCATCAGACAATGCTGATCCACTCTGATTGGCCACACAATGGACTGGCCAAATGCCTCCATTCTCAGTAAATGATTTATTGGATTCAGAATGCCAATCCTGTGAATAGAAGACTCTTGTATCATCATTTTCATTTAAATACTCAATAATAGTTGACACCGCTTCTTTAGCATGATGACAGGCTAGTGATCCACTAATAAAATCGTTTTGACAATCGATTACAATTAATTGTTTCATTGTTCTTCCTCTTTTCTAGGCTTGTGATAAAACTCAATCTTAAATCGAGTAAACTCGCCCTCTTTTGATTCAACAGAGATTTTCCCCTGTTGTTGGACAATAATACGCTCAGTTAAACTTAAACCTATTCCAACACTATCAGTACTGCTGTTCTTACCACGATAGAACCTCTCAAATAAATGGTCAATATCATCCTGACTCATCCCTTTACCTGAGTCTTCAATCGTAATTTTCCAATACAGTGGATTAATTTCTGACACAATTGATAATGGTTCATCTTTTTGAGAATACTCAATTGCGTTTTTAACTAAATTACCTAAGGCTTCAACCATCCAATCAACATCAATATACACTTCTTCATCAGTATATTTTTCGATGAGTGGAATTTCCTTGAGTTCTAGAATAACTTGGAATGGCTCTAAGACAATCTCAAATAACTCTTTATCAGAAATCCAAGATGGATTGTATTTTATGACTTGGGCATCCAGTTTAGACAACGTCAGCAAATTAGTGACTAATAGTTTTAATCGTTCAAGTTGTTTTTGCATGGAGCCAACAAATTCTTTTTGTTTCTCATATGGCAGCTCTGTCTCACCCATTAAGTCAATCATGACCATCATCGATGTTAATGGTGTTTTAATTTGATGGGCAATATCATTTAAAGAGTCTTGGATAAACTTATGATTCTCTTTAAATTGTTCATTTTGATGTGTTAATGTAACGCTCAATTTATACAGTTCAGATTGTAAAACAGATAATTCTCCTTCTGAGTAATTAGCAAAGTGAGATACTTGTTGACCAAGATTTAAAGAACTTAAATAGTTATTAAGCTTGTTTACTTTCTTCTTGCGATCATATCTTTCTTTAAAGTAAAAAACGGCATTTACAAGTAAAATTCCAAGCGCAGCTAGGGCTGGATGGATGTCTATAAATATTAAGAAGATCAGAATTACAATATTTGTTACAATCCATTTAATCATCTGTTTTTAAGTTTATATCCTTTCCCTCTGATCGTTTCAATTAACTTAGGCTCAGAAGGATTATCTTCAATCTTTTCTCTTAATCGTTTTAAGTAAACGGATAGTGTATTATCACTGACATATTCACTTCCAAATTCAAAGAGTGAACGAACTAATTCTTCACGTGTGACTAATTCATTCATGTTTTGAGCTAAGATTAATAATAATCGATATTCAATGACTGTTAAAATGACTTCTTCGCCCCCTTTATGGACGGTCGCATTTTGTAGATTAATTTCTAAGTCATGGACATGGACAACTTTTAATTGATTCCCTTCATAGCGTCTTAATACAGCTTTGACACGGCCTAAAAGCTCTCTTAATCTAAATGGTTTTGTAATATAATCATCTGCTCCTAACTCTAAGCCTATGACTATATTGTTTTCTGTTTCTGAAGCTGTTAAGAAGATGACTGGTGTATTCATTTGGAGTCGAATTTGTTGGCATAGATCTAATCCATTGCCATCGGGTAAATTAATGTCCAAGATAAATAAATCAAATTCTTGGTTTTCAATAAATTTTTGAGCCTCTCTAAAAGTTGTTGCGACTTCTACATCATAGCCATCAACTTCTAGAGCATATCGCAGTCCTGAGACAATTGTTAAATCATCTTCAACAAGTAAAATCTTTTTCATACAATCCCTCGCTTGTTTCTATTATATCAATTTTATTCATGTGTGAGCTCAGTAATGGTGTGATTTCTTATGGTTATGACATTAAGTGTGATTGCTAGTGCCATCATGATGATGACTAATAACACGCTAATGCCAATCAATAATAACCATTGGCTAAGATATGATGCAACTTGAACGCTTAATACACTAGAAACAACATAGCTTAATACCATCGCAACTGGTATTCCTATTAACATTGCGACACCTCCAAACATGAGAGATTCCATCACTATAATCTTGACAAATGAGCTCATCGTTAACCCGTTGGAAATTAAAATGGATGTTTCTTTGGCTCGTACATTTAAACTGTGATTGACTGAGTTAACAACATTACTAATGGCAATGATGACAATGAGTGCGACTAGGGAAAAACTAAGAATTCCTATAAAGCGTGATAGCTGGACGATTAAAAAGTTTGTGTTTTTAACATTAACAATATTTTGGAGGTCTTCAATTCCATTTTGTGAGAGCGTCGTTCTGAATAAAGTAAGTGCTTCTGTATTACTTTCTGAATTGATGAAGATTTCATTTGTGTTATTGATGGTTGTTCCACCTGCTATTTTTAAATGGTTAATAAATGGAGAGCTGACTCTGTTAAACATACTTCTTGAAAAATAAATAGTGGGCACAACTTCAGCTTTATCACTTCCATAAACAAATGAAGTATCGTCAAAGTTTAAACTGAATTGAGTATCGTGAAGACTGACTATTATTTCCTTTATTCCAGCATCATAAAGTGCGCCTTCTATTCTTTGGACTTCATTGTTTTCACCTAGATAGGTGGTTATAAAATAGTCATTAAAGAGTCCTGATTCAGTACAGTCAAAACCTTCAAACTCATTTTGTAGAACGTTTAGACAGTAGTCATCATCCACCACATTGACTGTTAGGTGGTGGGTCTCTGATAGGAGCACATCACTTAGTTCTTGATTAACTGAGGGGGTAATATTTTCGAGAGTTAAATAATAACTACTCCAAAGCCCGGCATGGGTGGTGTAGGTTGATTGTTTTAATTGAGTGACAATTTCATTTAATCGACCATCTTCGATTACTTGATTATCATATTGATAAATAATGTCTTTTCGCGAGTACTCTTGACTTCTTTGGTTTGAATTGACCATGATGACACTGGTTCCGATTAACACAATACTTATGATTAATGAGAGTGTTAAGGAGCGATAATAAACTCTGCCTCGTCGATAATTGATAAAGGCTAATCTTGATTCAATCTTTTTTAAAAATGGGGGTGGCATCACAAAACCATGTTTTTCTATTTCACGATCATAGTATTTGATTGATTCAATCGATGATAGGCTTGAGATTTTTAAGGCTGGAACAATTGATGTAAAGAGGATCACAATCAAACAGAGAGTGATAATAAATAAGATGAGCTGAAAATCAAAATAAATGATGACGCGAGAGTAAAAGACAACTTCACTTAGTGCGTTTCTAAAATACATGAGTAAGAGAGTGGCACTCATATATCCAATCATTAATCCTAATGGAATACAGATGATGCTAAAAATGAGTGATTGAGTAATTAACAAGGCAAGCTTTTGAATTTGTGTTGCGCCTATGGCATCAAGATATCCTAATTGTCTGACTATGTAGCGTTGATTAATTGCGTAGGCATTTCGGATGACTAAAATACTGGCGATTAAAATAAGAAATCCTAATAAAAGTCCCCCAAAGACCATGAAATATAATGGTGAATCTTTAAATGCGTCAGCTCCCGTATAGAATGTTGTCATTAATGTTGTCTTTTCGTAATCGATGCTTTCTTTGTTTAAGAAATTTTCAATTGTAAGAAGCGACCTTTGATTGGGGGCATCCAATTGAATCATGATTATGTTTTGGTCATCTTTAGTTTTTTCAGGACTGACTATAGATATAAAGCCAGCATCTTTAAAGTCCCCTATTTCGATATTTTGAGTAATCAAGAATCCTGTGATTGTAAATTCTTTACTTTCACTCATTTCGAATTCTTCGTATTCCATGTTATAGATGCGTGATTTGTTTTCTTGATTATCAACTATTCGTGTACCATAGTCTAATCTTATCTTATCGCCTACTTTTAAATCTAAATCCGTAAAGTACAAAAAGGCTTCATTTAGGGCGATTTCGTTTTCAAGCATAGGATATGAACCATCGACTAATCTAAAGGAATGTTGATGGAAACTCTCTTGGTCCATATGCATTAGTTTGGCGTAGGGAGATTGTGTATTTAGAATTGTGTAGTTTGTTATTTTAGCATAGGAAACGACTGGGAAAACATCCAGCGCTCTGACATCTTCAGATGAGTA
This sequence comes from Erysipelothrix sp., assembly GCA_012841625.1. Classification (GTDB taxonomy): domain Bacteria; phylum Bacillota_I; class Bacilli_A; order Erysipelotrichales; family Erysipelotrichaceae; genus DUUI01. The sequence goes on from DUUI01000031.1 coordinate 23,072, forward strand.
TAACTCTTCGATTTGATTTTGTTCCATATTAAAAGCGATCAGATGGCTGGGACCTTCTGCTTCAATGATAGCTTGTTGTGAACTCATTAAATAGGTTGAGACAACGGTGCCTAAGCCACTCAATAAGGACACCGTGATTAAAATTGCGATGCCTGTCGGAATTGACCATCGCTTATTTCTTACTAGATTTCTAAAAGCAATTTTGAGTAGTGCTTTCATCGATCATCAACAATCCTTCCATCTTCTAGACGAATTATTCGTTTTGCTTTTAGGGCTATGTCCATATTATGTGTAATTAAGATGACTGTTTGTTGGTGTTCTTTATTTGATTGGACTAATAAATCAATGATGTTATCACTGTTTTTAGTATCAAGATTTCCGGTTGGTTCGTCTGCTAATAGAATTGTGGGTTGGCTCATTAAGGCTCGCCCTATTGAGACGCGTTGTTGTTGACCACCTGATAGTTGTGATGGAAAGAAGTGTTTTCGATCTTCTAGGTCAATGACTTTTAAGATTCGGTCAACTTCTTTTGGATCTGGTTCACGGTGGTCTAATTCTAGTGGTAGGGTTATATTTTCTGCGACATTTAAGACTGGAATTAAATTAAAGAATTGATAGATTAACCCAATTTGGCGACGCCTAAAGATGGCTAATTGAGTCTCTGTTAATTCGTTGATATTAACATTGTCGATAATGACATGACCACTGGTTGGATAATCGACGCATCCCAATATATGCATTAGGGTCGATTTGCCTGATCCACTGGGTCCAACAATCGCGATGAATTCACCCTTCTTTACACTAAAACTGACATTGTCTAATGCCATGACTTCGGTTGATTTTTCCCCATAGATTTTAGTGAGATTTGAAACTTCGAGTATCTTCATTATTGGCTCCTTTAATATCTAGTGTCATTTTATCAAAAAAGAGTGAATTAATCACTCTTTGCTTATATAATGTCCAACACCATATAGAATCACAACGACGACTAACATTGGTATTAGTTGTAGATTAAACAATATATGACGACCAAAGATTAATCGTGTAGACATAATTCCAATAAAATAAATAGTGAAACTTAGTATGAATAGTTTAAGTCCATCAAGGACCTTATCTTTATCATCATTAGTCGACCAAAAGAAATAAAAACCAAAGTAGAGTGTTAAGAGGATTAAATCCACTATCTCTATTGGGATATCATTACCCATTCCATTATTAAAAAATCGCTTGGTTAGAGTGAGTATAAGTAGTATTGCTGATGTCCCTTTTAATCGTTTTGATGTTAACATATCTCGTCCTTTTCACTGTTGATTGGTATTATCTTATCATCTAAGCGGATGTTTATAAAGAAAATTGTAGGCTTGAAACAATAATACCCATCACTTAAGATAAATTACCCTAATTAAAGGGGCTCTTATAAATATGTTGTATCAAATATTTAAATTTAAAGGAGAATCAGATTTTTTTAATCCTAATGACCATTTAGAAAATCATAAGCATACTGAGCATATAAGGCGGTTCCATCTTTAAAGACTGCCTCATCGACCATAAAATAATCAGAGTGATGAGGTTTATCCGCTAAGACTTCAGGGTTACGGCATCCAACAAATGCGAAGCATCCAGGTTTGTGTTTTAAGAATTCTGAGAAGTCTTCACCACCTGTCGTTTTTTCATAATTCTGATTTGCGTCTTCACCAAAGAGTTTAGTGACCGTCTTTTGAGCATGGGCACTTGAGGCTTCATCATTAATGACTGGGTAAGTATAGAAACGATAATCAAGTGTTGCTTTTGCGCGATACATCGAGGCTGTGTTTTGAACAATTCGTTCCATCATCTCTTTAATGTTTTGATTTAGTTCTGGTGTAAAATAACGAACAGTTCCCTCCATGGAGGCTGAGCCACTAATAATATTGAAGCGGGTGCCTGAATTAACTTGACCCACTGTTACAACTAATGAATCAGTTGGTGCTACTTCTCGTGAGACTAACGGTTGAAAGTTAGTAATCATATGGGCTGCAACAACAGTTGCATCCACTGTTTGTTCAGGTTGTGCTCCATGACCACTGACGCCTTCAATGTCTACTTTAAAGTAGTCAGCTGCTGCCATACGTGGTCCTGCTTCAACGGAGATTTTACCTGAGTCCATATTGGTCCAAATATGCATTCCAAAGACATTGTCGACTTCCTTGAACCATTCATCATTTTCTAATGTGGCTTTGGCTCCTTGAGCAACTTCTTCACCGGGTTGAAAGATATGTATAACAGTGCCATGAAGTTCACCTCTTAGGTCGTGAAGTATCTTGGCTGCTCCTAAGTTCATAGTTAGATGAGTGTCATGACCACAGGCATGCATCATCCCTTCTATTTCAGACTTATAATCGATGTCATTTTTCTCTAAGACTGTTAGTGCATCAATATCAGATCTCAGTGCAACGGTTTGGCCTGGATGTGCTCCTCTGATATAGGCTAAGCAGCCTGTACAGTTTTCAAAGCGATGGACTTCAATGCCCCATTCTTCTAATATTTTGACAATCTCATCGGTAGTCCAATATTCTTCCATACTCGGTTCTGGATGTCGATGGAAATGTCGTCTGGTTTCTATTAGCCAATCTTCCATTTGATAGGCCATGTCTTTAATTTTTGTGCTCATCTTTCCTCCCTTTTTCTATATAAATGCTGCGACGATACTCGCTAAGAATACCGATGCAATGGAGACAGTTACAAATCCTCCAACTAACATCTTTGGTAGAATTGCATCTAGTATAATTTCTTTTTCTTCTTCTGTTTCACCTATGACCTTACTGACTTCTTTACTGATAACATACGTCCCTGGAAAACCATAGTTTGCTGTTGAGCCAATCGCAATCGATAAGTATGGGGACACTTTTAATAATTTTCCAACGATTAATGAAAAGATTACATATCCTAAAACTCCTAATATTTGAGAGATTATGATTGCTGGTAAAATTTCCAATAAGACGTCTGGTGTGGCATTGGCTAATGAAGCAAAGACTACCGTCATTAATGCTGCCATGCCTAAGCCTAACGCATTTCCTTTTACTAAGATTCCTGATTCTAAGAAACCTAGTTCATGAGCTATGATTCCAAATAATAAACTCATAATGTTTTTATCAATAATATTTACTCCAGTTAGTTTTTCAAGACCTGCAGCAGCGAGTGTTGCTAGTAGCGCAACGATGGCTGTTTTTGCTAGATAGAAGTTTTCTGAGTCAATTTCTTCTTTAGGTGCTGGAATTAATCTCTTTGTTTCTGCTTCTTCCTTAACTTCTTCTGGTACATAAGTTCCAGCATCGAGTTCTTTTTTAATACGCTTAGCTTCTTTTCTGAGCATAAAGGATGCCACAGGATAGCCAACAAATCCTTCCATCACCATTAAAACAGTCGCAAAGACTGCGAGTGCTTCAGCATTTGAGACACCACTGGCCATCATGCTTTCTTGCATTTTCAGAGCAGCAATGACACCTCCTGAGATAACTGGTGCAGCGACTAGCGATTCATTTTGTCCCATTAACATTGGACCTATTAATAATACTAATGCAGCGATTCCAACGACTGCTCCACTGGCAATTAAAACCGTTTTCCACTGAGCCTTTAATTGTTTGAGTGAAATCATTGTTCCCATATGAACGAGTAAGCTTGTGATTAACATGGCTCCAATTACGTAGAGTGATGAATCACTAAATAATGTTTGCGGTATTCCTAACCAAAAACCGATAATAAAAACGACTGAACAAGTGAACATTGAGCTCACAATACTCTTCGTTTTAATGGCGATTATATCAGCAATCGCGAATGTCACTAAAACAAATGTAAACGATAAAATACCTTGCATATGTCCTTCTCCCTTTTGAATATGTCTTCAATCATATGTCTTTATTTTCATAAAGTCAACCTTTATTTTCATTTCTTTACAATTTCTTACATAGATTACATTAATAACAAGGGGGGATTGTTATGTCTGTTTTTTCAAATGGACAAAATAAAGGCCCCTCATTTATGAAGGACCTTTGTGTGAATAGTTTTTTGTAGAATTTCTTCTACTTAGTTCCGTAGATTCTATCGCCAGCATCACCAAGACCTGGAACGATATATCCTTGTTCATCTAATTTTTCATCGAGTGCTGCTAAGTAAATACCAACATCTGGATGTGCTTCTTGAATTACTTTTACACCTTCTGGAGCAGCAACTAAGCAGACTAATTTAATTTGTGTGGCTCCTCGTTGTTTTAATAATGTGATGGCTGCTTCAGCACTGCCACCTGTTGCCAGCATTGGATCTAAAACCATGACGACTGATTCCGGCATATTACTTGGGAATTTAGCGAAATATTCGTGTGGCATTAATGTTTCTTCATCGCGATATAAACCAACATGTCCAACTTTAGCGGTTGGAATGAGTGAGCGTATACCATCAACCATCCCTAGACCTGCTCTAAGAATTGGAACCAACACAACTTCTTTAGCGAGTTGTACTGTTTTGCATTCTGAGACAGGGGTCATTATTGTGACTTCCTCGACTGGTAAATCTCTAGTGATTTCATAAGCCATGAGACCTGCGATTTCATCTAGATTTTGCCTAAAGTCTTTGGTTCCTGTGTCTTCTTTTCTCATTTGAGTTAATTTGTGTGTAATGAGTGGATGATCGATGACTGTTAACATACTTATTCTCCTTCTACTAAGCCATAATGACTACATAATTCTTTAACTTCCATTAATACTTGAGCCTTTTTTTCTGTGTTATCTGGGTCTTTACAAACAGCATCAATCCATCGCGCAACTTGTTTAAACTGTTCTTGTTTAAACCCACGAGTTGTCATAGCTGCTGTGCCTATGCGAATTCCAGAAGTAACACGTGGACTCTGTGTATCAAAAGGAATCATATTCTTATTGGTCGTTAAGCCTGCTTCATTTAATGCGTCTTCAGCTTTTTGACCACTAATATTATAACTGCTTAGTACATCAATCATCAAGAGGTGATTGACAGAACCTTTCGAAACCATCCGAACACCTAAGTTTTCAAACTCTTTCACCAAGGCTTGTGTGTTATCAATGACTTGTTTTTGATATGTTTTAAATTCTGGCTCTAAGGCTTCCGAAAAACAAATTGCTTTTGCTCCAATTGCATGTTCAAGTGGTCCACCCTGGGTTCCAGGGAAGATTGCTTTATCGGTTTTCTTGGCCCATTCATTTTTGCATAAAATCAATCCAGCTCTTGGTCCTCTTAATGTTTTATGAGTTGTTGATGTCACAAAATCAGCATAAGGAACTGGGTTTTGGTGATATCCAGCCGCAACTAAGCCTGCTATATGAGCCATATCTACCAATAATAGTGCGTTGACTTCATCAGCAATTTCTCTGAATGCTTTGAAGTCGATGGCTTGAGAATAGGCGCTTGCTCCGGCTACAATTAGCTTTGGTTTTACATCGAGTGCTCTTTGTCTTACGTGGTTCATATCGAGTTTTTCAGTCTCTTTATCGACACCATATGATTCAAAATTATATAATTGACCAGAAAAATTAACTGGTGAGCCATGTGTTAAATGACCTCCGCTGTTTAAATCCATGCCTAAGACAGTGTCCCCCGGTTTTAAACAAGCCATGTATACCCCCATATTGGCTTGAGATCCTGAATGTGGTTGCACATTTGCGTGCTCAGCTCCGAATAATTGTTTGGCTAGATCGATTGCTTTTTGTTCAATAATATCGATGACTTCACAGCCTCCATAATATCGAGCATTCGGATATCCTTCAGCATATTTATTAGTTAAGACTGAGCCTAATGCCTTAAGAACATCTTTTGAGACAAAATTTTCTGAAGCGATTAGTTCAATATGTTGTAATTGGCGTTGATGTTCTTGTTCAATTAAATCAAAAATTTCATTCTTCATAGTTTCTCCATGTGAAAGGGATTGGCCCTTCTCTTAATATTTTTAATTCATCGCTTGTGCAATCGACGATTGTACTGCTTACTCCATTAAAGGCATGTCCCATAACAATTCCGTCAATCTTATGGTCAAATAATTCTCCAACTTCACGTGATGTGATGGCTGGTGTTTGACTTGAGATATTTGCGCTTGGAACATATAGACCAGTATCCATTAGAGAAATGACTTCTAAAATAAATGGATGGTCTGGAATTCTGATGGCGAGAGTTTCTAAGTTTGACTCGTTGACTAAATTAAAATCCTTCTTTTTATTAAAGATAAATGTAAAAGGCCCGGGTAAGTAGCGTTTAATGATTAATTTATCTCGCTCACTTAACTCACAGACCTGTTCAATCTTGTTTAAAGAATCGACCATATACGCAAATGCTTTTTCCTCTGGACGATTTTTTATCTTTTTTAAAAGATTAATAGATTTTTCATTATTAGCAATGACACCTAAACCATAAACAGTGTCTGTTGGCAGAGCGACAATGCCGCCCTTTTTCAGAAGCTCACTGACTTCTTTGGTTTGTTCTTGACTATAGTATTTTGTTTCCATGCCTCTATTTTAACACAGACACTAGTCCATTTTTATCTAAGTTTAAAACTTTATCACAAACTTCTTTTAGATACTTTCGATCATGGGACACTGAAATGATGCATCCATTAAATTCTTTGAGCGCTTTTCGTATTTCAGGATTGGACAATGGACTAAAATTACGAGTTGGCTCATCTAAGACTAGGACGTCATTTTTATCATAGACCATCTTCAAGAATAAGATTTTAGCTTGTTGTCCGCCTGATAAATTTCCGATTGGACTTTCCATTTCTTGGTGTGTAAATTTCATGGCTCCTAGAAACTTTCGGATGAGTGTTTTGTCTTGATATGGATGTATAAATGATACTGCATCCAAGTTCATATCCAAGGTTTCTTGGTAGTTTTGTGGCATATAGCCGACAGAATCACTGATGATATTGTCTTTAATAATTCTTAGGAGCGTGCTTTTTCCTGAGCCATTTTGTCCAATGATACCAATCTTTGTTGGGCCTTTGATTAACAGTTCAATGTCGTTGCTTAGAACTTTATTTCCAATGGTTAACTTGTCTAGTTTTAAGTCTAAGAGTGTTTTACCTTGTGGAACATTAACTGATGCTTCAAACTTAGCTATGATACTTTCTTCTTGGTCTGGGATTTCGAGGAAGTCTTCTTTTTCTCTTTCAAATCGTTTACCTGTTGAAATTACTGACCTCATTTTCTTTTTAAGTAGTCTGCCTGTTGATGGGTCTTGTCGTGTAATAGTTGATTGAGCGTGATGAACTTTTTGAAGAATTTGAGTGTATTTTTCCATCTTTTCTTTGTAATCTTCTCGTTGTTTACTGGCAATCATCATATTACGATCGTACAGTTCTTGTCGTTTTAAGACATAGGATTTGTAGTCAAGTTTATGGATACTGTGTTTTGGTTTTGTTTTCTTGATGAGTTGTTCTATGTGAATAATACCGTTGGCACAGTTTTCTAAAAGAACTTCATCGTGTGAGACAAACAGAATTCCTCCTTCAAAAGAATTGATGAATGATTCTAACCATTCTAAGGTTTCAATGTCTAAGTCATTGCTGGGTTCATCGAGTAGTAGAAAGTCTGGATCTTTTAAGAGTAGTTTGATGATTTGTAGCTTGATTTTTTCTCCGCCTGATAATGAGTTTAGGGGGCGGTTATAATCCATGATGTCAATCTTAAATTCATTAAAGTATTTGATAAATTCATAGTCTTGATAGTTTTTAAAATAGGTTTGAATACTTTGTTCTTGGTTTTCTAAGAATTGTGGTAGGTAGCCAACTATGTGGCTGGTTGTGATGTCGCCTGTGACAATTAAGTAGTCATCGACCGCTTCTTTATTTATGATTGTTTTGAGCAGACTGCTTTTGCCGTTACCTTCTTCTGAGATGAGGGCTATTTTATCGCCTTTATTTAGGGCGAATGAAAAGTCTTGTAGTAATATTTGGTTGGTGCCTCTTTTAATGAGGTTTAGATTATTTATTTGTAGCATATATTTTCCTCCATTATAAAAAAAGTTCTTGCCATCCATAACAAAAACAAAGTGAGAAAATTGTTTGCTAGTTAAGATGGACTGTTATCTAGTAGTACTATTTACTGAACTGTTCATCTTGCACCTCCGCTTGTTAAGCATATTATACCTTAACTTATGATAAAATAGAACAAAGGAAAATGATATTATGGAAATTCAACCGCAGAAGTTTCAACAATTAGCTTTAGCTATTAAGAATAATATTAACCAGGTTATTGTTGGGAAGAGTGAGGCTATTAATCAATTGATTATCGCGTTGAGTAGTAATGGTCATGTATTGATTGAGGATGTGCCTGGAATTGGTAAAACGACATTGGTGTCTGCTTTGGCCAGGAGTCTTGATTTAAGTTTTAAGCGGATTCAGTTTACGCCTGATTTAATGCCAAGTGATATCACTGGTTTTAATTACTATAATCCTCAGATAGGTGAGTTCATTTTCCAGGAGGGTTTAATTATGAGCCACTTAGTGTTGGCGGATGAGATTAATAGAACGTCTCCTAAAACCCAGTCTGCTTTACTTGAAGTGATGCAGGAGGGCCAGGTTTCGATTGATGGTCAGACGATGGTTTTGCCTGTGCCGTTTATGGTTTTGGCGACTCAGAATCCGATTGAGAATGTTGGAACTTATCCTTTGCCTGAGGCTCAACTAGATCGGTTCATGCTTCGTTTACATCTTAATTATCCGTCTGCCCAGGAAGAATTATCGATTTTAGATATTGAGGATGCAGGCCTTGAGCTTAATAAACTTGAGCCGATTGCGACCAAGAATGATGTGATGTGGATGAGGCGTCAAGTATCTTTGGTTTATGTTGATGAGAAGGTTAAGAAATATATTGTTGATTTTATGAATGCGACGCGTAATCATCCCGATTTAGTGATTGGAGCTTCGCCTAGGGCGGCTCAGTCTTTGTTGAAGGCGAGTAAGGCTCAAGCGCTTATTTCTGGTCGTGATTATGTCATTCCGGATGATGTGATGCGTTTAATTCCTAGTTTGTTGGGGCATCGTTTAAATATTAAACCAGAGAAGAAAATTCAGGCACATTCAGTTAAACAAGTCTTAGATGATTTAATAAAAAACGTTAAAGTATGATTACTCTTCGGTTTCTGATGTGGCTAGTGATGCTTATCCTAGCGATTATAACGGCCCATTTTAAACTTAGACTTTTTCCGCATGTACTTATTATCTTTTTACTGGCAATTCCCATTGTTAGTTTTATTTTCTTACATTTCTTTAAGAAGAAATTAAAAGTATCGATTAACCCAAAGACAAGAATGATTGATAAAGAAGAGATGGGTGAGTGGGTTTTAACGATTTATAACAATTCTAAAACACAGCCAGCGATGACTCAAATCAAACAAGAGAATGAGAGGATGATGAATCTGTTCACGAATCCTTATGAATCTTTAAATCTAAGTTTGACTAAAAAGAGTGAACATATTGGGGTGTTGAGTCCGCCTTTGTTTAGTTTGAAGGTTTTGGATTCATTTCGCTTGATGAAGAGTAATTATAAACATATTGTGACTGATTCAATTATTGTTTTGCCTCGATTAGAGAGTCCCCTTTTAAACTTAAAGATTACTGATCAATTATTAGTAAGAGCACAGTCAGCATTGATGACTTCGTTGTTAAGGCTTGAGGATTTAGAGATGGTTCGTCCGATGGAGCCTGGGGATTCGATGAAGCGGATGCATTGGAAATTGTCGGCGCGGTTGGGGGATTGGTTTGTTCGGACTGAGGAGAGTGGTCCTCAGCCTAAGATTGAATTGATTGTTTATCCAAACAAGGGTTCGTCTGATTTGGATCATCGTGATGATTTTTTAGAGGTCGTGGTGAGTCAGATTGCTTATTTCTTGAATAAGAAATTATCACTTGTGTTTATGGGAACAGATTATACGGACATCACTCAGATAAATCAAGCTCGTTTAAGTTTTGCTCTGATTGAGATTGATCATTCGATTGAATTGAGACCGGAGTCTGATCAATCGGTTGTGCTTGTTTTTATTGAGAGTTTGTCTGAACAAATTATTTCGCAGCTTATCTTATTAAGGAATGAGCCTATTATTTACTTATTTAATAAAAATGAAGATCCAGCTCTTTTAGAGCTTGCCACTTATAACAATTTACTAATTATACAAGATGAAGAAATTTAAACTCCCTTTAAAATTACTAGCTGCTATTGCGTTTAGTTATTCCTTATCAGTGATTGTGTCGCAGTTGACACTATCACCTTTTGCGCTTGGTGATGTAGCTTTTCTTATAATTATGAGTTTGTTTTGGATTGGTTTGTTTGAACTGGTGGACCACTTTCCTAAACACACACTTATTGTTTTATTGGTGCTGTTGGTTTTTGGTTTTATTTTTAGAGATGCTGTGATTGATTGGTTGTATAGTGATTTGGCTAATGAAATTGGTAGTTCAGTTCGTTGGGCTTTGATGCTGCCTGAGTTTAAATTTGAAATGCCTGAGATTTATATGATTGTGTATGTTGCTGTTTTATCTCTATTTTCAGTTTTTATTATTTGGTTTAATCCTTTGAAATTATTGGCATCTGTTGTATTGGTTTTACCTTTGTTTTTTATTGATGACTTAACGACATTTAATTGGTTTGTACCTTTGATTATTGGTTTGGGTGCGGTGCTTTTCTTTTATAATGATCATGACTACTTACTACCTAATACGCCTTTGTTGTTAACGATTTTGGTAGTGGTGGGTGTCTTGGGGGCAGTGGTTCAGCCGCGCACTTTCTTTTATCGACCTTTGAATCATTATATTAATCGCGACCAGTTGGGAAATTCCTTTGGGCAGTTTAATTTAAGACAGGTTGGTTATGATACTGGGTCGACTCAAATTGGGGGGCCGGTGACTATTAATGATGATCCGTTTATGGTGGTGAGTGGTCCGCCGATGTCTTTTTATTTAAGAGGTAATGCGTTTAGTGAGTTTGAGGATGAAACTTGGTTAGCTCAGTCGAATAAGGAGCGTTTCTTGTTTAATAATCAGCTTCCGTCTAGAAGACAGAGAGAGGCTTTTTATATTAATTTGAGTGTTCCTGAGGATATGGTTGTTGACGAGCTTAATTATCTAGCTATGGATAATTATTTTGAGTCTTATGTTGAGCCAGTTGTGGCGCCTGTTAGGTCACTGTTTGTGAGTGGGAAGCCGTTTAGTATAATTGTGTCGGATGATGTTGATGTGTTTTTTGATTTGGATGGGATGATTACTTCTGAGCCGACCAATAGTGCCCCGTATCGGATGATTTCGACGATTGAGCCTGTGTCTAATAATACATTTTCTAACTTGATACTGACTGATTCTACTTATCGTCTTCCTAGAGTTGAGGCTGGTTATGAGTTTAGGGATAGTGGGACCTTGAGTGCTGATGATGAACTTTTTACTTTGGTGTATGAACAGTTTGATAATAATCCGTCGATTGAGAATCTGGCGTTGATTGTTGATCATTTTAAGAGTACTTATGATTATGAGTTAGAGGTTGAGTCACCACGAAATTATAGGATTAATAATCCTTCGTTTAGTAATACACTTCGTACTTTCTTTGAGGATAAGGAGGGTTATTGTGTTTACTTTGGGAGTGCTTTAGCTCTTTTACTTCAGGATGTTGGGGTAAAGGCTAGGTATGTTGAGGGCTTTGTTGTTGAGAGTTCTCAATCGGATGATATTACTTCAATAGATCAGCGTGTTGTTAGAAATAATCATGCGCATGCATGGACTGAGGTTCTTATTCCTCAACTTGGTTGGGTGATTGTTGATGCGACTCCTTCTGCACATATTTCTGATTTAGTTGAGCCTGCTCCTGACGTGTCTAACCCAGATGATTTTGAGGAGCCTGATTTACCTGATGAGCCTGAGATCGATGAGCCTGAGATCGATGAGCCTGAAGAGGTTATTGAGCCTGAGGTGGAAGAGCCTATTGTTGAGGACCCTGAGTCGCCTGAAGAGGAATCAAGTTTTATTAACTCACTGTTGATTGTTGCTGTGATTTTAGGGTTAATTATCTTTATTCAACAGCGTCGTTTCAATAATCGTCATGATCCAGATTATTTAGCTAAGCGTTTTAGTGAGAATGAAAAACAGACTATTATAGAAATCTATAAAGACTTACAGAAGATTTATGGGTTGAATCATCAATATCGTCTTAATACAAATTCTGTTTCTCAGAGTATTTACCAGATAACTAAGGCTCATAATATCCTTGATAATAAGCAAATGAGGTTTGCCATTCTGGCGATTAATGATGCGCTTTATAGTGATAAGCCGTCTCATCCATTATCGATTAATGCTTTGACACAGCTTTATTTTAGAGTTGAGAAGGCATCGTCTGTGCAGAGTAATTCGGTGAAGTATTTCTTGTATCGAGTGTTGTTTAATATTTAAGTCATAAAAAAAACATCAAACTTAATTGATGTTTTTTGTTAATGATTTGTTATTTACTCAGCTTTTGATAGAGCGTCTTCGACAGCTTCCATAATTCCGTTGGAAGTTGCGGTGGCTCCGGAAGTAATATCTACTTCAGCACTATTGCTTTCAACGATTCTAGCAGGTACTTCTTCTAAAGCAAGTGGTACTTGTTCAATATCGTTAACAGACTCGTTGTGATCTTTCACTTCAACGTTTGTTATCGTACCTTCTTCATCTAAAGTAACTTCAACTGTAATTTCGCCGCCGAAACCTTGACCTACACCTTCGTATGTGCCAGCTTTTGAGCCAGGTTCTCCGGTATCAGATGAACATGCTACAAGTAAAATAGTTACTAAGATTAATAATAATTTTTTCATAAGGTCCTCCTTGTTCAAATATTATACCAAAATTAAATATGGAAGTGAATTAAGATTTTTAGTTAACAATAGGTGGCTTATGGTTGATTAAAAAAAGGAACGTATTTTGCGTTCCTTTTGTGTTTTTAATAAATGAACATTGCTCCAGAAGTGGACATTGTGCGGCGTTGGAAGCCCCATGCTTGCCATCCAATTCCCATTTCAGAGATTGTTACTGTGCCATCGCCGTGAACTGCTTCTACGTATGCTACGTGGTTTTGTCCTGGCCATGTCATGATTGATCCAACTGTTGGTGTTGAGCCTGTTGCCATGCCGGCACCTTGTGCTCTTCCTAACCAGTTAATAGCGTCTCCCCAGCCATGTGGTACATATCGTTGGGTTGCGACCCACCATGTACACCATCCTGGTGAATAACTATTGTATACAGGGTTTGGATCATAGGTTGATGATGTTGTGCTTGCGACTGGTGCTGGTGGTACATAATAGTAATCTTCAACACGGTCTAGTTTTGCATTTAGTTCTGAGTATAAATTTGTTAATTCAACTTGATAGTCAGAGTCTAAATCTTTTGCGTCGTATACGCGGTATAACATATCTTCAACTTCTGATACGCTTGTATCTTCTAATAGTGTGTTTATTAAGTTTTGTGCATCGACCACTAAGACTGAGTATTCAGCATTGCGTTCTCTGCGGGCGACAACTTCTGGATCTTCACTAATAATTACAGTGATGTCTTTTGTTGTTGTATTGTCAGATGAGTCCGTTGCTTGAACTTGAACCGCATACTCACCAGGAGTTGAGCGATCAACGTCTCCTACTAGAACTACTTCTACTTCGCCGTCGACTTCATCGATTGCGACATAGTCTGATTCAATTACAAATTCTGATTCAAAGGATAAGACTTGTTCATCGTCTCCTTCGATTACTGGTCCATAGATATCTACTACTCGAACAATCTTACTTAGCTTAATTGTTTCTTGACCTTTAGTTGCTACGTAGACTACTAACTGTGGTCCTACTTCTGATGTATCAATAATCGAGTAGTCGATTGAGTCAAATGTTCCTGATACAACATAGTTCATAGGATCTACATTGTCGTCTTGTTTTACTCTAATATCAGCACTAGTTAAAACTAATTCGACTTTTTCTGGTTCTACTGGGTCAATTGCTTGAACATCCTGAGTTGGTATTACCCATCCACCAGTCGATATCATAACTGCTAGTAAAAGCAGAATGAGTTTGTGTGTTTTCATATAAACCTCGTACTTTCAATTCTTACGAATACATAGTGATTATACTAAGTTACAAAATTAATTCAACTTTCGAAAGAGTCAAACCCACAACTTCACACATTCTTAACACATTCTTCCTTATAATCCATAGTTTTTAATTTACAAACTGTATCGGTCCAAAATTTCACACAAAGTTAAATGACAATTTAGTCACTTTTTGTTAGTTTACATTGTTTCTACATGTGTACTATTTTGAGGTATAATACTTATAGAAAAGAGAAAAGAGGACAAAATGATTCAAACCACTTTAAATGAACTTGCTAGAATGTGTAAGGGGCAATTGATTAATACTGAGGAAGATTTTAGCGTGAGCAAGGTTAGCATTGATACTCGTAATATGGATGGTGCTCAAATATTTATTCCTATTATTGGAGAAAACTTTGATGGACATTCCTTTATTGATTTGGCTTTTCGTCATGGAGCTCTTGTTTCTTTATTTCAGAAAGATTATGATTATTCAATGTTTAAGTCTCCCCTTATCTTAGTTGATGATACGACTGAGGCTTTGGGGCAGTTGGCTAAGAGTTATCTGGAGCTTATTGGTGCTAAGGTTGTTGGGGTTACTGGTAGTAATGGTAAGACTTCGACTAAGGATATTATCGCAAGTCTTTTGTCGGTTCATTACAGAGTTCAGAAGACACTGGGTAATTTCAATAATGAGATTGGTTTACCGTTAACTATTTTGAGAATGCCGCAGGATACTCAGGTTGCTGTTTTGGAAATGGGGATGTCGGCTCTTGGTGAGATTTCTAAATTGGCTCATATTGCACCTTGTGATGTTGCGGTTATTACTTCTATTGGGAGTGCGCATTTAATGGATTTAGGGTCTGTTGAGAATGTTGTTAAGGCGAAGCTTGAGATTACTGAGACCTTAAAAGAGGATGGTGTTTTGATTATTAATGGAGACCATCCTGATCTTATGAGGCAGGTAAGGGAATTGAGTCCTGAATTTCCTGTTTTGACGTATGGATCGAGGTCGCATAATCAGTATCAGATTTCGAGTGTGTCTCAGTTTATTGATAGCATTGTCTTTACGTGTGAGGGGTTGACTGAGGATATTATTGAGGTGAATCTTCTTGGGCGTTTTCAGGCGCAGAATGTGGTTGCGGCTTGTATCACTGCCAACTTATTTGATATTGAGATGGAGGAGCTGTTTGAGCCTTTGAAGCATTTAGAGATTACTGGTAAGCGTAATGAGATTCATTTTGTGAATGAATCTGTTGTTATTGATGATTCGTATAAATCAAATCCTGAGGCACTAAAGAGTGCTTTGGATCTTCTGTCGTCTTATCAATATGATGCACCTAAGATTGCGGTATTGGGCGATATGTTGGAGCTTGGTGATAATGAGGTAAGGTTTCATCAGGAGATAAGCATGTTGTTGAATGACTTAAATATTAATCGAATTTACACGATTGGGCATTTGTCGAGGCATTTCCATGATTACACTAATATTATTGGGGAGCATTTTGATTCGCAGGATGAATTATTTAATAGTTTGAAGCCTTGGATTAATCAACCTTCGACGATATTGGTTAAAGCGTCTAATTCCATTAGATTATATGATGTGGTTGATAGACTTAGAAAAGAGGTTAAGAAAATGAAGGTTGCTATTATGTTTGGCGGAAAGAGCAGTGAATATACAGTTTCGCTGTCTTCGGCTTATTCGACTTTACAGAATTTCCCACATGAGGATTATGAATTAATTCAGATTATTGGATCGCAGGATGGTCATTTTTATCGTGGTGATTTTTCTTTGGATGAAATTGAATCAGATACATGGATGAATAATCCAACTACTAGAGAGGTTTATGTTAAGCCTGGGAATAATTCTCAGTTTTTCTATTTAGATAATTTACAGAGTTTTAAGGTTGATGTTGTTTTTAATATGATTCATGGCAAAATGGGTGAGGATGGTGTTCTTCAGGCTTTGCTTGAGACGGGTGGTATTAAATATACTGGGTGCGATCAAGAATCGTCTATCTTGTGTTATGACAAGGATATTACGTATCGCTTGTTGGATTTAACTGATATTAAAAAACCTAAGTATAGAACGCTTACTTCTTTAATTAAGGAGGCTGATTACTATAAACTTGTTGAGGAGCTTGGGCAGAAAGTTGTTGTTAAGCCGGCTCGTGAGGGAAGTTCTTATGGTATTTCGATTGTTGATAACTATTCCGATTTCTTTGATGGTGTTCAGAAAGCACTGAGGTATGATTCTAAGGTTGTTGTTGAGGAATATATTAAAGGGATTGAGATTGGGTGTGCTGTTTTAGAGAAAGATGGCGAGCTGATGGTTGGCGAGGTTGATGAAGTTGAGCTTCAGTCTGGGTTCTTTGACTTTGAGGCTAAGTATGAACATAAAGGGTCTCAGATCCATTGTCCGGCTCGTATTTCTGATGAAATTTCGGATTTAACGAAGGAAACTTCGCTTCGTGTTTTTAAATTATTAGGATGTCGTGATTTCTCGCGTATTGATTTCTTTATTACTGATGATAATGTTTTATATTTTAATGAAATTAATACAATTCCTGGGTTTACTTCGACATCACGTTATCCTGGAATGATGCAGGAGGTTGGTGTGTCTTTTAAAGAGGTGATTTCTACCCTTATTGAGAATGCGGTGAATCGTAATGATTGATCGCGCTTGGTTGGAGATTGATGCGCAGGCACTTTTGAATAATTATCAACAAATCCAAAATCGTGTGGGTCGTTCGAAAGTAATGGCTGTGGTTAAGGATGTATTTTATGGACTGGGAGTTGATTCTGTTTTAACACTTCAGGAGCATGGTGTTGATTTTTTTGCGACTGCGACGATTAGTGAGGCTTTGGAATTGCGTCATGCTGGGATTGATAAAAATATTTTAGTTTTGGGGTATACGCACCCTTCTCGTTTTATTGAGCTGGTTCAGAATGATTTACATCAAACGATTATTTCTTATGATTATGGTTTGAAAATTGAAACTTTTCATGAGAGGATTAAAACTCATTTGAAAATTAATACTGGTATGAATCGTCTAGGTGTTAATTATAAGGAGAGGGAAAAGATTTTAGATTTATATAATCGTTTAGAAATTTCTGGTGTCTTTTCTCATCTTTTAGCGAGTGATGAATTGACTGAAAAAGGTAGAGATGTGACTAAGCTGCAAATTCAGCGAATGGATGAAGTGATTGATTTTTTAGAGTCCCATAATGTTGGTGTGGGGTTTGCTCATCTTCATAATTCGTATGGGTGTTTAAATTATGGAGAGTATCAATATGATTATGTTCGTCCTGGTTTAATCTTTGTTGGGTGTCCTGATGCTGAGAACTTCCAAAATGCTTTGACACTGAAGGCTCGTGTGGCGATGGTTAAGGATATTAAAAAGAATGAGCAGATTGGTTATGGTGCAGAGAACACTGTGCCTAGAGATATGAGGGTTGCGACTGTAACCATTGGTTATGGTGATGGGTTGGAGAGGCGTTTGGCTGAAACTGACTTTACGCCTAGCATTGGTGGTGTTGCGTGTCCTTTTGTTGGGCGTATGTCGATGGATCAATGTGTTGTTGATGTGTCTAATGTCGATAATGTTAAAGAGGGGGATGTTATTGAGTTTTTAAATAACGAGCATGATGTCTTTAAAATGGCTGAAGCATTGAATACGATTCCGTATGAGATCTTGACCCATATGATGAGTCGGCTGCCTAGGAGTAATATTAATGAAGAACTATAATTTGCGGGTTGATAAACTCGCTTTTTTCTAGTTAAATCGGTTGTTGTTCTGGCTGAAATTGAGATTGGGTGGTTATAGATTACATCAAGATATTCAAAATCTGATACACCAGATAACGTTGTTAATAGTTATATCAATAAATTGATTAGTATACATATTTTGGCGTTGATTATTGTTGGTTTGGTGTGTTCTTTCAAAACGGTTTTGTCAATTTAATACAGTTTATATTTGATGTTGTATTGGGGAGTTTTTTGAGAGTTATCGAGACTTCGTAATCGGAACTTGTCTGATGTGGGATATTATTCTTTATATTATTGGGCTGACTTTGTTTTTAAAACCTATGATGATTTCTAGCCTTGAGTATGTCTTGGATAGTGATAAAACACATTCAAATTTTGTTTTTTATTTTCTACTTTTGGCTTTATACTTTCTTAATCTTATTATTAGTATATGTGGTTGATTGTTAATTTTTAACAAAGTTTTTTGCAAAACAAAGGTGAATGGGTATTCATATTTGTCGTTTTTTGTAGTATACTATGAATGGGCTTACAGTACCCTTGTAAGAGAAAGGAAAATTTATAATATGAGATTAGAAGGAAAAGTAGCATTAGTAACCGGCGGAGCAAAAGGTTTAGGTCAAGCAATGGCAGAAACTTTTGCTAGAGAAGGCGCAAAAGTAATCGCAGCAGATATGTCAGATTTAACTTATAGCAATGAAAATGTAGAGGGCGTTAAATTAGATGTGACAAATGTTGAGAATGTACAAGAAGTATATGATTATGTTATCGAGAAATATGGTCGCATCGATATTCTGGTAAATAATGCTGGAGTGACTAAAGATGCACTTACTCGCAAAATGACTGAGGAAGCTTGGGATTTTGTAATTGATGTTAACCTTAAGGGTGTTTTCAATTTAACAAAACTTGTTGGACCTCAAATGCAGGCTAATGGTGGAGGTTCAATTATTAACATCTCTTCCGTAGTTGGTGTTTATGGAAACATTGGTCAGGCTAACTATGCAGCCACTAAGGCTGGTGTGATCGGCTTAACTAAGACATGGGCGAAGGAATTCGCTATGAAGGGTGGCAATGTTCGTGTAAACGCAATTGCACCTGGTTATATCATGACTGATATTCTTAAGACTGTTCCACAAGATTTATTAGATAAATTCGCAGCATTAACAATGCTAGGAAGGTTGGGGGAACCACACGAAATTGCTAATGGTGCATTATTCTTAGCATCTGATGATGCTTCGTACCTAACCGGTCAAGTTATTGAAATCAATGGTGGGATGAGACTTTAGAGATTTATGAAGCTGAGAAGCTTCTTTTTTCTATAGCTCTGACCACGAAACAAACCTAACCACAAGCCATAAATTTCTTGGGAACTAAGCATACTTGTTAGCGTATGTTTTTACTAACAGCGGTTACTTATATTTACCAAGCTATCCCCGTACACCCTACGGTTCTTTATTATTCTTTGTTAGTCTAAGCGATTTGTCTTTGTCTTAAACCTTCTTTTAAAATGTTTATACTAGCATTTACGTCTCGATCATGATGTGCATGGCAAACAGCACAAGTCCATGCTCTGACATCAAGATGTTTTTTAGTGTCTTTGTACCCACATCTTGAACAGATTTGACTTGATGGAAACCATCTATTTACTTTAATCAGCTCACGACCAGTCCATCTAGCTTTGTATTCTAGTTTTTCAACAAAGCTTGACCATGAAACATCTGAAAT
>DUUI01000032.1 GCA_012841625.1 Erysipelothrix sp.
ATGATACAACTGACTTTGATGACACTGATTATGATGGTGTAGATACTGATTACGATACAACTGATTATGATGATTCAGATTATGGTACTACACCAGCACCAACTCCTGCACCAACTCCAGCACCACAACCAGAGTCAGATTATTCTGATTATGACGAATCCGATTACGAAGTTTCTGACTATGACGAATCTGACTATGACGAATCTGACTATGATGATTCAGACTATGATAACTAAACCAGTTAAATACAGACATGAATTTAAACATCGTATCACTAAGCTTGACGATTACGATCTGTCGAAACGTTTAGCTCGATTGTTTAAACGAGATACAAACGCTGACTCACACGGTTCTTATCGTGTGAGTAGTTTGTATTTTGATACTCCCTATGACAAAGCTATGAAAGAAAAAATAGACGGAGTCAATAAAAGAGAGAAATTCAGACTACGTTACTATAATGACAATGTTGAAACAATTAAGCTAGAAAAGAAAGCCAAACATAACAATTTAAGTACCAAGCGGAGTTCAACCTTAACCAAAGAGGAAGTCATAAAGATTTTAAATGGCGACATTGATTTCTTACTTCAATCGGAAAATCCCCTATTGGTGGAGTTTTATAGTAAAATAAAGACACAGCTTTTAACACCAAAAACTGTCGTTGTCTATGATCGAGAAGCATTTATTTATGAACCAGGGAATTGTCGGATAACATTTGATCGAAATTTAAAGACATCCTATAGTGTTCATGACTTCTTAAATCCAGACCATTTTAAATACGACATTTCAGAAGCCATCACAATTCTGGAAGTTAAATACGATCAGTTCTTACCAGATATAGTTAAAATCGCAATCCAACTTAAAGATCGACCAGCAGGCGCATTTTCAAAGTATGCGGTTAGTCGAAAATATGACTAAGGAGACCACACATGACCTTCAATGATATATTCACAACCAGATTTCTAGAAAATATAAACTCAGTCCCACTCTTAGACATGGCAATTGCTATGGTACTAGCCTTTGTTGTAGGACTCTTTATATTTTACGTCTATAAGAAAACATACTCTGGAGTCATGTATTCTTCAAGTTTTGGTGTGACACTGATTGCCCTGACCATGATTACTGCTTTAATTATTTTGGCAGTGACGAGTAACATCGTCTTATCCTTAGGGATGGTTGGTGCTTTGTCAATTGTAAGATTTAGAACAGCTATAAAGGAACCTTCAGATATTGCCTTTTTATTTTGGTCAATTGCTGTTGGTATTGTTTTAGCAGCAGGCTTAATTCCATTAGCACTCTTTGGTAGCTTAATGATTGGTTCTGTTTTGCTCTTCTTCTCAAGTCGTTCGATTACAGATCAACCTTATATTTTAGTCGTTCACTATGAAAATAACGAGGATGAAAACAATGCTTATCAATACATTGTCTCTAATGTTAGTAAGTCAGTCATTAAGAGTAAAAGTATCTCTAATCACTTAATTGAAGTGAATTATGAAGTTCGCTTAATCAATGACAACACAAACTTTATAAACGATTTATCAACTATGCCAGGTGTTTTACATACGGTACTAGTCTCATATAATGGCGACTACATGAGTTAATTATGATTAATCATAAACATATTGATAAAATTATATTTTCAATCCTAGGTGTAGCGGTTGTTTTCACACTTTTAGTGATGACAAACACCCTTAAGATTCCATTTGAATCTAACAATCCAGGGTATACAACTAGACTCTTTGATCAATCAACAGTGCATCACATTGATATTGAAATTGATAATTGGGAGTCTTTTTTAGACAATGCTATAGAAGAACAATATGTTCCAGTTAATCTCACAATAGATGATGAGAGGTTTGAACATGTCGGCTTAAGAACTAAAGGTAATAATTCATTACGTTTAACTCATCGATATGGACATGACAGATACTCACTAAAAATAGAGTTTGATCATTACTTTCACCAAACATATCATGGTCTTGATAAGTTTTCACTCGATTCATCATTTCAAGACAATTCCTATTTAAAATCATTTTTAGTGTATGATATGATGGATTTTATGGGCGTTGTCTCCCCTTTGACTAGTTATACCTTTGTCACGATTAATGGTGAAGATTGGGGCTTGTTTGTGGCCATCGAAGAACCTGAAGAAGCCTTTGCGCGAAGAAATTATGGCAATGAGCATGGCCAACTGTATAAACCAGATTATAAATGGCTCAGTGAAGAAAATGCTGATGTCCATTTACGATACATTGATGATGAAATAGATTCATATGACAATATCTTTAGAATGGCCAAATTTAATCCTACGATTGCTGATAAAGAGCGTTTAATAAACTCCCTTAAAATACTAGACTCAAAAGAAAATCTAGAAACAGCTGTAGATATTGAGGCTGTCTTAAACTACTTTGTTGTACAAGTCTTTGTTGTTAATATGGATTCATATCTTGGACATACTGGACATAATTATTTCCTCTATGAAAAAGATGGTATTTTAAGCATGTTACCATGGGATTATAATCTAGCATTTGCTACCTATTCGTTAGGGATGCCAAATCCAATAAATGATTCAACATTATATATTAACTTTCCAATCAATTCACCCTACCGAGGCGATGTTATGATTAATCGCCCACTCTTCCATCATTTGATGCTTAATCGTGACTACTTTAGAAAGTATCATCAGTATTTTGATGAATTTATCACTGATTATTTTGATTCAGGTTATTTTGAAGAAAAAGTAGAAGAAGTAACGTCAATGATTTCCCCCTATGTAAAAAGAGACCCTACAAAGTTTATGTCTTATGAAGACTATCAGCTGGCTGTTGAAACGATTACCAACTTTAATACCCTTAGAGCTCAATCAGTCCGACTTCAACTAGAGGGTGTTATACCCCCGACAATTAGAGGTCAATCACAGGACAAATCAAACTTCATTGATGGATCACCTGTGTGGCTTCCTGATATGGGTGAGATTGATGATTTAAAGGATGATAATTACCCACACCGTCAAGATCACTAAAAAAGGCACCTTTTTACAGGTGTCTTCTTTTATAATCAATAGCTTCTATCTTGGCGTAATTTGGGCCTGCTAAACGAGCGACAGGATCAAGTTTATCTGCTAGGATATATTCTTTTTCTTTATCAAAGACTGAGTCATCCACTTTTATTGATAAGACTCTTAATAATATTAGGTATGCTTCATCATCTAGGTTAAGTTCTTGATAAAGTTCTGTTGTCATTGATATGTTGGATAGGGTCTTTAAATCCAGATTAAACTGTTCCACTTCACTCTTATTATTGTCTAAATCAATTGATGTTAAATCCATGTCTTGTAACATAGACAGACTTACTGAATGAATAATGGCTGATTTTTCTCTTAGGATATTGTTATAAGTATCCTTTTTACCTTGAAAAGAGATGCCAACAATCGTTGGGCTAAACATATTGAAGTAACTAAATGGTGCCAAATTAATTGACCCATTGCTATTTTTTGTTTCAACCCACGCAATTGGTCTTGGGATAACACTTCCTTGGACCAATTTTTTCTTGAGTTTGTTGTCAATGACATTAAAGTCAAAGTTTAGTTTAGCCATAGATTTCTTTTGATTTAACTAATTCATCTTGGATTAATTGGTGACCATATTGGTGATGAAATGAAATGACTTCAATATTAGCAGCTTCTAATTGTTTGGTTAATGTTTCAAATTGTTCACTGGAGATATATGGATCATTGGCACCTGAAGTCACCAATACTCTTAAATCTTTTTGAGCCTTGAACCTTTCATCAGCCTTTGTCACAGATGGATGATATAACAGCGCTAAGTTAATGGGTGTGTTTTCAAATTCTTTAAAATAGGATTGTGCTAAATTAGCTCCATTTGAATAGCCCATTAATGTGATATGAGCTTCTTGTAGATTATGTTTTTCAATGACATCATTGATTGAATCTCGCAAATCATATGTCGCCTCTGCTAAGGAGCGAAGATTAAAGCTACCATCATTATTTCTTTCAAAATAGCGGGCCATCCCTTGTTCTATCACTTCCCCTTGAAATCCAATAAGAGTTGCGTCTTTATCTATGTATTGAGCAATTTGAAACAGATCTGTCGCAGATCCTCCTGTGCCATGCAGTGTAATTATGACATTGTTATTTGTTCCGTCTTGTTTTACATGTCTCATTTGTTTGAAACCTCCTCGGCTTTTTTGCCGACTATTTTAAGTAGTCTTTGTAATTCTTGATTTTCTTGGTCACTTAATACTGAAAAGATTGATTGCATGTGTTGATAATGTTGCTCATACACTTCTTTAAATAGACTTTCACCTTCATCAGTTAGTGATATTAATTGACGACGTTTATCTTTAGGATCTTTGAGGCGATTAATTAATTCTCGCTTCTCTAAAATATCTAAGACATAGGTCATCGAGCTATTAGGAATTAGTATTTTATCTATAAGTTCTTGTGTGGAGAGCTCTTTTTTAGTATAAAGAGCTTCCATCACGGTGAACTCATTAACAGTTAATTCAGTTCCTATTAATGAACTTTTGACATTTTTTGCTAGGCTATGATGTGCTTTGAATAAAACTATCAAGCTATTTAATTTCTTAACCATTACTTTAAGTATTCTTTTTCAAAGACCTTGTTACTACGAATCGTATCAAAGTCTGGCAATTGAGTTTCAATATAGTCACGTTTGTCTCGTAAATGTGGAGGTAAGGTTAATGTTTCTCCTAAGATTTCATAACTTTCTTCATCATCAATAAAGCCTGGACCATCTGTTGCTAGTTCAAAGAGAATATTTGGATACATTCTGATATAAACTGATTTAAAGTAGAATCTTTCGACAAAACCTGAGTTGGGTAATCCTAATTCATCAAAGAAGTCAGCCCATGCATCCAAATGAGCACGATCTTCTACCCTAAATGCGACATGGTGGACACCCCCATACCCTTGGCGACTTGTTGGTAGTTTATCGTCAAATTCAACAATGACTGATGCACCATTGCCCCCTTCACCCATTTCATATAGGTGAAAGTTATCTTCTGTGGCTGTTTTTGTCATGCCCATGATTTGAGTGAGAATTTGATCCATCAATTGTAATTGGCCTACTCTTAAGAAGATTGGTCCTAAACCTGTTGTGCCATATTCATTTGGGACTGGACCTTTAAGCCATGGTTCGCCAGTTCCTATGCCTTTGTTGCCTTCATCTGAGATTAGTGCATATTGTTGTTTGTCAAAGTCTTCAAAGGTCAGAATCTTTTTACCAAAATGCTCAATGATGTCACCATGTTTTACATCATAGTGGTCAAATCGTTTAACCCAGTATTCTAGAGCTTCATTACTTGGGACTCTAAAGCTTGATCTAGAAATATCATTGGTTCCTTTGACATGAGCTGGGATTCCTTTAAAGTCAAAGAATGTCATGGCTGATCCAGCAGCTCCCTTGTCATCACCAAAGTATAAGTGATAGGTTGATAAATCATCTTGGTTTACATTTTTCTTAACTAAGCGCATTCCTAAAATATTTGTGTAGAAATCATAAATTTTTTCTGAGCTAGAAGTAATTGCTGTTACGTGGTGAATTCCTTTAAATGCTTGTGGTCTTGTTGTCATTTTGTTTGGCTCCTTTTTGTAGATACTGTTGTTTTAGATCTTCTAATTGTGATTGCTCTAATGTGGTTAATTGTGGTTTTGATTTAAGCTTTTTTATTTCATTTTTTATTTGTGTTTTTTCTTGTAGCAGTTCATATTCAAATCTATCACGATATCCATATCCTTTTAATTCACTGACTTCTCTGACTTGGATTGGCATTAAATGTGAGTGATCATCATTCTTATAATGGTCTGGAATAATTAACTGAGTGCCCATTGTATCGATTTCTTCATCGACACTCATTCCTGGGCTAAGGGTTGCTAGTTCGATGAGTAGCCCACCTTTTTCTCGAAAGTAAATCGATTTGAAGTATTTTCTGTTTTTCACTTTTGTGGGTTTAAATCCTGCTTCTACTAATAAATCAAACCAGGCCTCGATTTCATTGTCTAAGACTTTAAAGGCGATGTGGTGGACTGATCCTTTACCCATAACCCCTCTTTGTTTTGGATATTTTGATAATTCGAGTGTGCCACCGAGTTCATTGTTAACTTGTAATAAATAATTTTCATTGTCTTGGTCAATGAGTGAATACCCTAAGATATTTGTTAGTAAATTAAATGTTTCTTGTGGATTTGAAGAATAGATAAGGGCATTGTCAATTCCTATGAGGGCATTGTTTGAGTCTACCCCATTAAACTCCCATGTGTTTATTGGGCCTTTATCTGTTTCGACTAAATCTATTTGTTGATTGTCTAAATCTTTAAAGCCTAAGCGATTTTGATTAAATTTTGTGTATCTAAATGTTTTTATACCAAATGACTTTAATCGCTCTTCCCAAAACTTAATTGTGTTAGGCCTAATGCCATACCCTGCGACGGCTACTTGTCCGCTTCCTAATTGTCCATCAACGGTGTTGTTCATTGGAAATGTTGTGACTAAGCCTGTGTTGGCTTCTCTATTTCCGTAATATAAGTGATACATGTTTTTATCATCATAATTTAGTGTTTGTTTGACTAAGCGATAGCCTAGGACTCCCGCGTAGAAATCAATATTCTTTTGAGCATGTCCGACCATGGATGAGATATGGTGGATGCCATGAGTTTTTATCATACTTACCTCCTCTTTCTGAGTACATGCTTATTTTATTTCGAATTCGTAATAATATCAATGAATATGCTCTGTGCTAAAAATATTCAGTAAATGCTGAGAGTATCAGCCTCTTTTTTTTGTGTGTGCATGTTAAATGATAGATTGTGATAGGGGTGCTATAATTACACATGTCACAAAAAACTGAAAGGAGTTTTATGATAAACAAAATTACAGCTGCAGAAGCTATGGTGAAAGTTATCACCGATTGGGGTGTTGATCACATTTATGGAATACCTGGGAGCTCGACTAACTCACTGATGAGAGCTTTGAAAATATATGAGGAAAAAATCCAGTACATCCAAGTTAGACATGAAGAAGGAGGCGCATTGGCTGCATCAGTTGATGCCAAGCTTACCGGAAAGATTGGAGTGGCCTTTGGTTCAGGTGGCCCAGGACATACACACTTAATTAATGGTATGTATGATGCGAAGTTTGATAAAGTACCAATGTTGGTCATTGCTGCTTCGACTCATTCTAAGAACTTAACGACTGATTACTTCCAAGAGATGGATCCGGTCCCTCTTTATACAGATGTTTCTGTTTACAATCGGATGGTTTTAAATCCACAAGAATTACCTCGCGTCATTGACCAGGCAATTCGTACAGCCTATCGCGATCGAGGCGTGGCGGTAGTTCATGTACCTGTCGATATTGGATATGCTGAAATTGAGGATACCTATGTTTCGAGTGCCTTTGCTTATGAAGTCACTTATCCAAATCATCATGCTCATGATATTGATAAGGCTTTAGAATTAATTAAGGCGGCTGAGCGTCCAATGATTTTAGCGGGTCGTGGTACGCATCATGCGCGTGAAGAATTAAGAGCTTTCTCTGAGAAATACTCAATCCCTGTGATTCTTACTTTCTTAGGTAAGGGCGCAATGGATGATGCTCATCCTAACTTAATGGGACAACTTGGTCGTTTGGGGTCAAAGCCTAGTATGGAGGCGGTTGAGAAAACTGATTTATTAATTATGATTGGTGCTGAGTATCCGTTTGGTCGTGATTATTTCGATCAAAATGTTAAATCAATTCAAATTAATACAGATCCAGTTGCTCTTGGAAAGAGATTACCGTCTACTTTGGGAATTCTTGGTGATTCTAAATCAGTCTTGAGCGATTTAGTGAATAAGGGTGAGGCAACTCCTGAGACCAAATGGCTAAAGGCAAACCAAATTAATCGGTTGAATTGGTTAAAGTGGATTCATACCTTTGAGGATAGTGATTTCAATCCAATGAGACCAGAGCCTATTATGAAGGCATTAAATGAGTTAGCGAATGATGATGCTATCTTTATCATTGATGTTGGTAATAATGTTATCTTGTCTTCTCGTGAGTTAATGTTTACTGGTAAACAACAACATACGACATCAGGTACATTTGCGACTATGGGAATTGGTTTACCGGGTGGTATTGCGGCCAAATTAAGTTATCCAGATCGTGAAGTGTTTACCCTTTCGGGTGATGGCGCAATGGCGATGATGATGCAAGAATATATGACTCAACTCAAATATAAACTACCAATTATAAACTTAGTGATTGCGAATGAATCTTATGGGTTTATTCAAGTTGCTCAAGAAACTGAAAACAAGGAAACATTTGGTGTCGATTTACCTCCTGCTGACTATGCGAAGTTTGCTGAGGCAA
>DUUI01000033.1 GCA_012841625.1 Erysipelothrix sp.
ATTACTCATCAATGTCCTATCTTTAAATTAATAATTAACGACTTCTTCTTTCAATGGAATTGAGTTTGAAGCTCCCTTCCTTGTTACAGAAATAGCGCTGGCTGTACTTGCTAATGTCAAACACTCAGTTACATCGATTTCTTAACATAGTTTGTTAAGAATAACTAAATATAAGCATGAGAAAACCGCACTGTTTAAGTGCGGTCAGTTTATGGGTTTTTTAATCTGTTACATGAACATGTTTTGCTAGTTTTGGCTCAAAACAATAATTTTCTAGCTTATATGGAATTTTTCTAACTCGATAGTAATTCCCTTTTAAGTGTGCACTGAGTAATTGTTTTCCATATGATATCTCGAATGTGTGCGAGACCATTTCAACACCTCTTTCGTGTCCACTAGGTCCGTGGTATTCAGAGATTTGACCATCTTCATAGGCTGTTCCTCCAAAGTGAACTAGATTATGGTCATCTGAATAATACTTGACAAATGAAATATAAGGTGAGTATACTTTGGCTCCTAGATCTTTGCCATATTGCCAAACTGTTTCAATTGTTCGCTCTTCAGGATTAATTTTGAATCGTACACCTCTTGAATAACCATGTTTTGCTTTAATGTAGTCTGGATGTTTTTTGCCTCGGTAGTGATTGTCAAAGACAAGCATTTCCCCAATATCATTAAATGATACAGCATGTTGGCCATATGTGTATTCAAAATTATAACCTTCAGGTTTTAAGAAATACTTGTCAATATACTCTTGGTCCCATCCTTTTGGATCGGATAGAATCCAATTTAGCTCTTGAGTGTCATAATTAACATTAAGGATTGTGTCCATATGCCTAAATGACAAGGTTAGAGAGTTTGTGTGCTCATCATACCAGACAGCATTATTGTGAGCCCAGTCAAATTCAGACCAACTTCCAGATCTTCTTGTTTTGGTTGGATCAATGAAATCTTGATATCTCCAACGTTTAGTTACTTCACCTGTTTCACGGTTGAATACAACTAGAGCGTCTTCTGTTGTGCTGTCATCTTTTTGATCGGTTAAGACTAAGAGTTCATTATCTCCTATTTCAATAAAATCATGATGGTATAGAGTATCTATTTCATAAAACACATGAATTTTTACCATCCAGTCAATTTCGTAGAGACCAGAGACATAATAGGGATGTACTATTTTTTCTCCTGTTCCTACCATAATGCGACCATTTTCTAGTTGTCTAAAATCCCAGTTGAATGGTTCAGTTATTAACCAGCGTATATTGCCTAAAGAATCTAGGGCAAATGGTAAATGATATTCAAAGAAAGTTGTTGGTGTTGCATAGACGAGTAACTTGTTTTCTAGAACGATAGGATCTGCTTCGAAATTAATTACAATATTTTCGTCAAATTCAATGCCAGATGTTTCTAGCGTGTGTGTTACTGTTTTTCCTTGATAAAAAGAAATTTCAACGTCTGTCTTATCATTTAAATGGAGACCATAGATTGGCAGGACATGAACTTTTCTTTTTGGAAAAGTTTGTTTCATATCTGCGACCTTACTCTTACCCTTCACATTGACTGAGATGGCAGTTTCTTTATGTGTCTTAAATAGTATATAGGCAGACAGAGGATTTAGGTTGTAAGGGTTCATAACAATCATGGGATCTTCAATAGTATAGTGTCCACTATTGAAGGTCTCCATCATTTGATTTTCAATTTTAAGTTGATCTTGTAGTCTTTGGGTACTCATCCTTATTCGGCCCCAATTCCTCTTTCTAATAGTTTAGCTTTGAGTTCTTTTTTATCAAGGATGTTTTTTAGACCAATAACATGGTCATTAGGTTTAATTGTTTCGACAAAACGTTCGTTAACAATTAATAGATCATAATTCTTTGCGCTTGAGCGAGCTTCGTCAATAGCACAGTGATCCATGCTAACCTCAACTTTTAGCTCTTTGAAGACTTTATCTGCTTGCATTTTTAGCATTTGTGATGACCCCATTCCGGCCCCACAGGCAACGAGTACTCTTAATTTTGACATAAATTTACCTCCTGTTTAGTTTATTTAGTCTTGTAATTCGAAATATGATTCTTTGTTTTTGCGATATTGAAGTTGTGGAATGATTAGCATTAATACAATTGCCAGTCCAATTCCAAATACTGATAGGTGTTTAATGAAAAATCCAATGACAGGCCAGGCTGTTGCCCAGTCTAAGTTACCAACGTAACCACCAAATGGTGCTAGTTGAAATATTCCAATTGCCAGAGCACTTCCTAATACTTGAAGTAAGCCTGAACCAATACATAATATGATTAATGCTCTTAGGCCACCTTTATTGTTAGCGAATAGTCCGATTGTAGCATTATCATAGAATAATGGAACAAATCCTGGAATGATTAGAATTGGGTTTCTAGTAATTACTAATAATGCGATAGCAATAACTTGTCCAATTGCACCAAAGATAAAGCCTAGGGTAATAGCGTTTGAAGAACCAAAACCAAAAGTTGCGGCACAGTCTACAGCTGGCACTGATCCTTTTAGTACTGATGATGAGATACCATCAAATGATACGACTAATTCGTTAACGAACATTCTAACCCCTGTCTTTAGGATAGTTAGGTTAACTGCGAATGATGCTGCTTTTTCAAAGATATATAGTGGGAAACTAATGCTAGAGGCAAATGCGCTGTCTAGTTCGCGTAGCATTGGCGCTCCAATAATTAGAATAATAACTCCAAAGAAGATCCCCATGATGAGAGTTGTTGAGACGGTGTAATCGTCTAGTAGCTTAAATGGACCTGATAGTTCAATGCTGTCAACATTCTTATCCTTGTTTCCTAGTTTGCCACCAAATTTATCAGCAAACCAGACACCAAACATTTGTTGGTGACCAATTGCGAAACCTGCATTGTCTGTTAAGTCATTAGTAGCTTCAACTGTCATATTTGAACCAACTGCCCAATATGTACCACATAGAAGACCAGTTAAAATGATTCCCCAAATACCGCGTAAGCTTGGTACTAAGAAGAAGATAATCCATGTTGCGACTGCTGCTTGTTTAACCATGATATGACCAGTGGTGAATAGAGTTCTGACTTTTGTTTGTCTTCTAAATAGCACTAATAAGATGTTCCAAATAAATGCTACGAGTAGAGAGATCATAGCCATTGATAATGATTCACCAATGGACTCTAGTGCTGCGGTTGCTGCTGATAGTCCAAAGTTTGGATCAATGACGACTGCACTGACTCCCCATTTTTGTTTAACTGCTTGAATTAGAGGGTCTACTGTTCCTAATAGATTCTTAGCCCCTACTTGTAGAATCATGTAGCCGACAGCTGCTTTGACAAAGCCTGCTACGACTTCATACCATTTCTTTTTGAGTAATACGTATCCTACAACTACGATTAACCCGATGAAAATGGCAGGTCTTGAAATAACGTTATTAAATATTACTTCCCAGACGGTGTTTAGAATTTCCATAAATGCCTCCTTTTATGTTTATACTTGTATTTTAATTGTTGTTTAAAAAAGAACAACCCGAATGTAAGCGGTTGCTCATATTGCTCAGATTTTGTTCTTTTTTATGAGAATATTCTCACAGGAGGCCTAAAGTGCATGATTGGTCACATATTAAGATGTCGACTAGACCGGATAAAAGCGCTGATTTTAGTCCTTTACTCTTTGCTTTCCCTTCTGCTACTAAGGCGACTGTCTTAATATTTCTAATTTCTTCTAATGATAATCCTATAACTGATTCGTCTAGTTTTGAATTAATATACTCTCCTTTGCTATTTAAGAAATGACCCAAGATACTGGCTGCTGACTCTTCTTTTAATATCTCCCTCATATTACTGTTATCAAGATAATTTCTGTAAACACTTAGTTTATCATCTCTAATTCCACCAACAGAGGCTATTAAAAGATCTGATTTTCGAGCAACATTCAATGCGCCTTTAATAACATGTTCATCCAATAAGTATTGGCGGACTGTTTCATTAAAGACAAATAATGGCGAGTAAATCATATTAAACTCAGCATTAAACTTTTGAGCCGTACTTCGGATTGTTTCTGGCGAATCATAAATATAATCAGAATCATTGCCAGCATTTCCTTTCACTGCTGAGAATGTTAATCCTTCTTGTCCGTGAGGTTGTAGTTGTTTACAAATATTGTATACAGTTCTTCCTGATGATAATCCTATAATCATATTATCTTTAATTATTTCGGATAAGTAATTTGCTGAATAGCGACAGATTTGATCAAAGCTTGTTGTCTCTTCTGTGAACAAGATATGGCAATCTTTTAAATTATATTTGACTATTAACTTTTTTTCGAGTTCTCTATTTCTTTCAAATGGAAAATGAATCTTTATTTCTATGACTCCTTCTTCGAGTGCTCTTTGTAGTAACCGACTCACTGTAGAGCGTGAAATATACAGATTCTTAGCGATTCTATCTTGTGACATTCCTTTTTTATAGTACAAGTATGCAACATTGGCTAGTAATAACTCATCTTGTTGGACCATTGCCTCCTCCTAATTATACATTTGCGATGACGTTGTTTATTTATTCTATTCTACCATTTTATAAGAGTTTTGTTTCAATTATTTGGGAAGAAAGTGTTTCAACAAAGGACCAAGATTGATATTAGACATAAAGCAGAGTCATTCATTATTAACATAATAGTCTTATTGTAACTCTTTGATAATATCTTCTTATTTTCTGAGAGTTCGTCTTTATTATCTTAGTAGCAGATTAGGTTGAACTAATATATCAGAATTCAAATCCTAAACTTATACTAGAATATTATTAGAATAGTTTAAATGTATTGCATCGATATCAAACACTTGGGAACTGCAATACTTTTCTTTACAATAAGTTAGATGACATCATGGACTGTCAATACATTAGTAGACAAAAAGATAAGTTAATTTGGTGAAAGTATATATTCATCTGGAGTCAAATAGTTCAAACTCGAGTGAATACGCTTTGAATTGTAATAGTTTTCCAAGTAATCCACAATAATCATCACCGCATCTGATTTGGTTTTAAAACCGTATTTCTCCAGAACTTCTCGTTTTAGGGTTTTGTAAAATGATTCCATCACGGCATTGTCATAGGGATTTCCTTTCCTTGAATGACTAAGAACAAGTTCATGGTCTTGAATGGCATCAAAGAAACGGTGTCCTGTATATTGGGTTCCTTGATCCACATGAATTATTAATCCTGGTTTAGGCTTTTCTCTGTTCACAGCTGCAATGAGGCATTCTATGACTAACTCATCTCGCATATGATTTTCAATCTGGTAACCCACGACTCGACGCGAGTAAGCATCAATGTAGCTGCTTAAGTACAAAGTGCCTTCTGCAGTTTGAATGTACGTAATATCGCCAAACCACAAGATATTTTTACTACTTACTTCAAAATTTTGATTTACCTTGTTGTTTTGAACCACGGGATTTTCCTGTTGTTGTCGTCGATATTTGCGGCGTGTACCTCGCGTATACATCCCTTGTGCCTGCAGTAAACGGGTAATGCGTCGTCGACTCACCGCTAATTGGTAATCTCTTTTGAGTATAAATTGAATACGTCGGGATCCATAGCGTTCTTTATGCTCCTGAAAAATAGCTGAGAGCAACTCACTCAACACTTCATTTTCAATTTCAGTAGCTGATGGGCAGCGCTGTTTATGTTTATAATATCCGGCTCGAGACACTTTCAATATAGTACACGTTTCAGCAATACTGAGTGGTCCTTGGTATCCTTCAATAAAGCGAAACACTATTTTTGGTTTGCCTTGAGGAAGGCCTTGAACTTTTTTAGCAGATCAAGTTCCTCCTTAAGTTTTTTGTTTTCTTTCTCAAGGCGTTTCATTTCATTTTGGCGTACAAACTCATGGCTGCCTTTACCTGGAAAAGAACGTTCACCATGCTTCTCATATTCTTGAATCCATCGATACAATGTATTCGTATGAATTTCCAGTTTTATTGCGACCGTTTGAACCGGGACTCCTTCGTTCAATACGAGTAGAACAGCTTGCCGTTTGAATTCTGCTGAAAAACTTCTTCTTGTCATTTATTTTTACCTCCATTTTCATCAAATTCGCTTAACTTCCTGTCTACTTTATTATAACCTCTCCACTTTGTTGGTATTCTACTGGACTCAAATATCCCAGGGTCGAATGAATACGTTTGTGATTGAACCAATAAATGTAAGTTGATAATTCTTGTCTCAATTCGTCGAGACTTTCAAATGATCGCCTCCTTACAAACTCTGTTTTAATGATCTTGAATGTTGCCTCTG
>DUUI01000034.1 GCA_012841625.1 Erysipelothrix sp.
TGAACTGGTTTATAATCTAAATATGATTGTTTCTGCATAAAACAATTATAACAAAAGCCAACTTATCTTTTACCGATTCGTTGGCTTTTTGTTTATTACTTGGACTGTTTATTCGTTACAGCCCCTTCCTTATGCTCGTAAATGTAGTTTACGGCTGTTTTTTCATCAATTTTATTCGCATAATAATAAATATGACAAAAAAAGAATGTTTTACCACTCTTTAATTTCGTTATTCACTTCTGATCCTTCAACTTCGTTCATGCTCCTTGATGCTTTATTCGTAAAGTTCATAACATCTCTAGTTGTAAATGATTCCTTTTGAATTGGAATTTTAGCGTATTTTATGCCCCCGTATCGATTAATTACTGATTGTTTTGTCATATACCCTTTAAGGACTTTTCATTCTTGGTATAAACAAGAAATCGTCAATATAAATTATTCCACATCAAAGGTTAATTGCTCTTCGTACACTTCTGTTTTTAGCACATAATCTCCTCTTAACTGTTCGATTTGTTCTCTCACTTTATTATCTTGTAGATTCAATTTCTCTAATGAAATATTAACTAGGTTGTCAAATTCTATTTCAGTTAGTGATTCTTTTTTAGAGCCTTTGCCTATGTCGTGTTTTATTATTTTGTGTAGTTTAAACATCTTAATAAATTTTTGTGTTGGTGGGTTTTCTGCTATATCTTCTGAGTAATCGATTGCTTTAATAATGGCTCGTTGATCGATGTATTTCTTCTTTGTTTTGTATTTTGGTTTTGAATTTAAAACAACTTCACGAACTCACTCACTAAAATTAAATTTTAATTTAACTACCTTACGACCTTTCTTAATTTTCGTGACAGTTAAATCTTCAAAGTCTTTTATTTTTCTTAACTCATTAATGCTTGGATCTAGCACTTTTCTATCTAATTCACTCATTCTATACCATTCTGGAACATCTAATAACTCTCTGAATTTTTCAATACTAATAGTATATTCTCCAGTTTCTTTCCATTGTTTTAAAAGTTTAAAAATTAGTTTTGGATATGTTCCGTTAATTTCCAATTCTAATCGCTCGACTTCAGTCAGTGATTTGCTTGTATGAAGTGCCGCAAAGTGATTTCCTGCTTTCTTTTGATTCATTAATCCTTCCTCACCCTTATCCAAAAATCTACGAATCCAACCTTCAATAGTACTACGTGGAATATCTTCTTCATCTGAAATTTGACTCACACTACAATGTCCATCAAAATATATAGAGATAATTCGTGCTCGATCTTCATTAGTCCACTTTATATTTTTCGACCTTTAGGTCTTCCCATAATAAATCCTCCTTTATTAATTATCAAACAAAAAAAGTAAACACGCTTTTTTACATGTCTACTTTTAGTTTACTACCTTACTGAAATCATCATGATTCAGTACCTCTTTTGTTTTGAAATGGTCAGTTTTCAACCTTAATGTATTGATTTAGTGCAAAGGAATACAAGTATTGAGTAATAGGTCTATTTGGATAAGCTCTTAATAAACCCTGATAATACATATTCATTTGTTGATTATAGCGATTAATGAGTTGACTCAAATCTGTGATGTGGTCTGATTTATAGTCAACCATAATTATTTCTGAGTCTGTTTCGACTAGTAAATCAATATAACCATACATCACTTGGTCGTCTTGTTTATAGGCGATTGGCACTTCATGAGAATGTGGATAATCATAGAGTGCCAATGTAAATGAATGATTTCTAAACTCATCCAGCTTTTCTTGAATATGTTCGTCATCACTATTTTTATTTGTGGCGATGAGGTTATGTAGAAGTGTTCCATATTCTAGGGCATAAGTTGACTGAAGATTGAGGGTTAATGAGTATTCTGTAGCATCGATGACTTCATGAGTTTCAATCGCTGAGATTAAGATATCTTCTTTTTTAGAATGAGTTTGTTCTAAAGCGATTACTTTAATTGGGTCAACTTTAGTATCAAAGTAAAGTTTATAAATATCATTGTCTTTTCTTGGAAGTGAGCGAACAATTAATTTGGTGTAATTTTCCCCATTTAATAAATCACTGAGTGTTAGTGGATTTTCATTAATCTCTTCATTGATTGCGACATAGATTAACTGATTCTTAGCCCGTGTTAAGGTGACATAGAGATTTCGAATTTCTTCATGGATTGTATCATATTGTTTTTTGACTTTGATGGCTTCTCTAAAAAGATTGGATATTGACGTTAATTTGTCATAATCTGGTGTTTTCATGGCAATCCCTAAGTCATCACTCATATATTTCTTCTTAATATCTTGATCTTTATTATCCTTTTTAAAACCAAAGAAATAGGTTATTGGATATTCTAAACCTTTAGATTGGTGCACAGTATGAACTTTTACGACATCGTCAAGTTCTGAAATACTGGCCGCTGAACTGGTTTTAGTATCAATACTGAATTCTAGATCTTGGATAAATCCTAATAAACCATGATTCTCTTTTGAAAGATAATCATTCAATTGAGAGATTAATAAATCAACATTGGTTCTTTCCTGAGTGTTTAAATGAACTTGGTAATAATCATTGAAGTTTAGCAGTGTTAGCACTTTGTCTAAATCACTCAAATCTTTACTGATGGTTACTAAGTTTGTGAGTCTGTCATAAAGAGTTGGATATACTTCTTTTAATTTATCGTAGAGTGAGTCTCTTTGACTGTGTAATCGTAATTGTGCAAGTTCATTTTCATCTAGGTTAATGAATCCAGATTGTAGAATCCAGAATAATGCGATATTGTCATGAGGATTAAAGACAAACTTAATCATATTCGCAATGTCATTGATACTATATGAATGATAAAAAGCTTCACGATCTTCAATATAGTATGGAACGCCTATTTCATCAAAGGCTCGTTTGAGATCACTCTTACGTCCGTGAGTTCTAATTAAGACGGTCATATCTTTAAATGGGATACCATTTTTATTCTTCTTCAATATGTCTTGAGCAATGTAATAGGAGACTCTGAGGGAATTAGTAATCTTAATGGGTCTGTAGTCAGATGCATGTGGCGATTGATAGAGAATGATTTGCTCTGGATCAATTAAATGTATCTCAACTGGCTCTGTTGTTTCTTTTTGTTTGTCTAAACCAATGGAGACAATGTCAAGTCCTTTGTAGCGCATGGCGGAGCCTTCAATATTCATTAAGTTTTCAAATAGAATATTACTAAATTCAACAATGTTATATGAACTTCGATAGTTTTTTGACAGGTAAATTGGATCCTCATCATGATCAATAATATCCATCATAATTTGTGGTCGCGCATTTCTAAAACCGTAAATACTTTGTTTCACATCACCAACTCTAAAAATATTGTTTCCATTTGAAATCATATTGGCAATCTCATTTTGATAATTATTAGTGTCTTGAAACTCGTCAATCATAATTTCTTTAAACTGTTGTTGATAGAATTTTCGTGGGACTTGACTCTCATGGTTGAGTAGTAGGAAGGCAAGATGTTCAATATCATTAAAGTCCATGCCCTTACCTTCATGTTTACTTTTTGCATAAAAATCACCATAAGCTTGTGCAGCTTCGACTAGTATTTTAATGGCAGGGTATAGAGGAGTTAAGTCTTCTGGAACTGTTATTAATTCGGCTAATTTTTGTGGAGCCCCTTTTATAAACTCTGTTCTCTTTTTTGAGTATTCGCTTGACTTGCCCTTTGGTTTATCGACACTTAACAGTTTGATACTTAATTGTTTTATGTCATTAAAGTTATCACTTTTATCAATACTGTTTAAAATCTGGTGTTGTAAATCTAACCAGTTTTTAAAGGTTTCTTGTTGATCTTGACTCTCATAGAATAGTTCTTCTATGTCATTGAGGCCAAGCTTATAATCTTCTATGAGTGATTTAATGATATTGAGTAGTAAGTCTTTGATTTGTTGTGGGTAGCTAGACTTTTGATAGGTCTCTAATATTGAGTCAAAATATGATTGTGGATCAAGTTGAACTTGTGACTTTTGATAGAGGTCAATATAAGCTTCAGAAAGGTCATCAAAATTATTGATGCGGTAACTAAAGAAGTTTAGTAAGTTGATAAAGTCAGGATTATCCTTATATAAATCAAATAATAAATTATTAGTTTTTTCTTTGGCTGTTTGTTGGTGTTGATGAATTTGTTTGTCATCAAAAATATTACTAAGAGCTTCTGGGTCAATTGAGATTAAATAACCAAACTCTCGAATGATGGATAAACAAAATGAATGAATGGTCGAAATCTGAGCAGAAGGTAATAATTCTATTTGTTGTCTGAGAAACTCATTGTCAGGGTTTTGTTGGTATAAATCACTGAGTGTTGTGGCGAGCTTCTTTTTCATTTCAGCAGCAGCTTTATCAGTAAAGGTCATCGCTAAAATTTGATCAATAGAAAGTTGATCTTCTAGGATTCTTCTTTTTAATCGTTCAACAAGTAGGGTTGTTTTTCCTGAACCGGCTGAGGCAGAGACCATTACATTTCTGTTTCGAGCTGTGATGGCTTTTAATTGTTGTTCATTAAATTTCATTTTGGTTCCCTCTGATCTAATGTGACTAAAGGATCGATGAAGCTGTGTAATTCTTCAATCTCACCAAAACTTTCAATATTTCTTTGAGTATCATTAAAGTCGAAATATTGGTTGGCTTCAATAAATTGATTCAATGTTCCATTAGCGATGAGTGTGTAGAGATGTTGATATAGTTTCTCAAAGTATGCCTCCAGTTTGTCTTGATCAAATAAATTATTTGAACTAATCTTTCGTGTTTCATAGGGTGTACTTTCAAAAAACTTTAACCTGGTGTTATTTGTGTTAACATTTTGAAGTCCTAATTCGAAGTTACTAGCATTTAACTTGAACGTCGAGGTTGAGACTAATCCAAGATTGAGCATAAAGTAAGCCATTGCGAGTACTGGTTTATTTAGCTCTTTTTGAAGTAATAAACTATAGGTAGGAAGTTGTAATTGACGTCCATTTAAAACCTCGTTAACTTTAATTGAATGATCACTTGATTTATAGTCGATAACGATAAATTTTTCATCGAGTAAGTCAATTCGATCAACTATTCCATTCATCAAAACTTTGACCGAATCAAATAATTGTTCTTTATTAAATCGATATTCTTGGCTAAATATCTCAGTTGGGTATTTGTTTTCATATTCTTTAAAGGATTGTATGGATTGGTAGATATTCGTGCTCAATCTATTTAAACTTAAATTAAAATATTCATTTTTTTGAGAAAATAGCTCTTTAAGTTGATTAAAAGTTGGTGATAAAATTTCTTTTATTTCATTTAGTGTGGCATTTGTGTAGTCTTTGTTTTTAAGACTGACGAGTACTTCCATCACATAATGACTTAATGTTCCTATAACGGCTGCATCAAGTTCTAGTTTTGATTTTGAAGTAATATTTAGACCATGTTCAATAAAGTATTGGTAACTATTGGTTGTGTATTTTTCGAGTCTTGAGACTGAGCCAATTAAGTAGTCATCTTGTAGGAAAAGTTTTCTGGCTAACTCAGGATTTAAATTTTGAATAATACTAGTGTGACCTTGAGATTCACTAAACTCCCAATTAGAAAGTGGTACATCTTTGACTAATTGTTCAATTTCAAAGGCAACATATTGTGGTTTACCCTGATAATCCATTTGTGGGTAAGAGAGAATTAATGTTTCTGAGATAGTAAAATTGTGTGACAGCTGTTTAATATGGAAGGTAAGTCTTTCTGATAAGCTTGGAAAGTCACTTATTTTTTCAACATAGCTCTCATTATATAAACCGGTCATCTTTTTTGCGTTTGGATAGTTATTGGATGATAGCCCTAAATAAATAATTGTTTCAAACTGTGTACTAGGTTGGTAGGTGTAGTCAGCCACAACAATATTAGACTCAGTCGTTGATACTGTGACTGGATTTAATAAGGTTAATTCTAAAACATCTAGAATATGATGCTTCTTGGTTAGGACATAATTTTGTTCCAAGATTTGTTTTAGTTGTAGTGAAGCATGATTGGATGATGATATAAAATCAAAGAGTGAAGTATATAAATTAGTTTGATCGATTTCTTTAAATCTAGATGCTAAAAGAAGCGAAAAGGATCTTGCTGATTGGTAACGTGATTTTTCATCATTAACATTTTGTTTGATGACTTCGTTGACTTGGAAGTTTTTTTCTATTAAACCATGAACCAGTTCATCAAATGTTGGTTCATAATCATTAACGACTTCAAGGAAGTTTTTCATTTCACTGTCTTGTTTAATATTTAATGTAAAAAAGCTAATGAGTGCCTCTTTATCTTGAGCTAGAAATGCTTTCATTAAATAATAGTAGGCTAAGAATAATGGTTCTATCTTGGTGTCATTAAGAAATTGAGCAGATGGAATTTGTTGTTTTAGGATTGGGATATAACTTGGAGAACCAACGAGTATGAGAGCTTGTTTCTCTTTGTGTTGAGATAGATAATGACTCAGTCCGCTTACTTCTTGTCTCATATTGAGGGCGCTTTTATAAATTATTACAGGGGACTTTTGTTTTATTTCTGCTTGTGAGATGTACTTTTGATGATAAAGTTCTTGATAAAATGGATGAATGACTATGGCTTCGTTCACTTCTTTAAACTGTTGATAGGGTCTTTGAATAGATTCAACTAGAAGATTTATTAGGTTTGTTTTTTCTGTATTGATGGGTGTGTCAGTTGGTAGTTGTTTTAAATCTATTTGGTATCGATCTAATAAATCTAAAAAGTTTAGTGCTTCGAAAACAGATTGTTTATGGGCTAAAGTTCCTTTTAATAATGTAAACATATTAATATTATCTTGGACTGTTTTTAATGTGTTTAGCTTTCTTTCTGTTTGGTTAAAAGTCTCATAAAAAACTCTATCAAAATCTATAAATCGTTGATTAATAATTGACTCATTGTTAGTTAATAGATTGTCGAGCAATCGGGTTCGACTTCTATTGTCTATGATGTGAATAGTTTCCATAGCTGCTCCTTAATGAGTTTATTATATCAAATAATATAATGACTTTAAAAAGGTCTTAAATTATGTGATAATGATAGGAGCAAGGGAGGTTATTTGATGTCAACTATTCAAATACTAAGTGAGATTGAAGATTCACGAAAAGGAGGTAAAACTGCGAAGTTTAATGGCTTTTTAGAAGATTACCTTCATTCAGATAACCCCATAAAAGAGGAAGTCAAGGAATCACTAAAAAAAGTTTTGGATGCTTATCCAGATTTCAGAATCCTTACTGATTATCGTTTCAATGTAAATCGAGACGCAATTAGTAACCAGATTATTCGTTATAAGGATGTGGCTAAGTTGCCAAACAATTATTATGATTTGGCTCTTATTCTCTATGGGGCTCTTAATAATGATCGCGAATTGGTTATTCTTATAGCAGATGGAACAAGAAATGTAGACTATTTCTTAGCCAAGGGAATGTACTATACATTAACTGAACAACATGGAGTTCTAGAAAGTGCTCGTCAGGAAGTTGTCGTTGTAACAATGGCTCATTTAGAGAGATTATTAGATTTTATTAATGAGTTTAACAATGATCCACGCTTACGAGTGGCACCATTCCAACGTCGTTTAGATAAAGAGTATTTCTCTAATTTTAATGATTTACATAATCAAATTGCTGAAATGTCAACAAACATTAAAGAAAATGTTGCTGAAGATTTAGGTCTAGTCAGAGATCGTTCACTCGTTATTTTTAGAAATATCGCGTCATGGTATCTATTTAAAAAAGTGTTATATGTAAGCTATATGTCTAATAAAGATTTATTAAACAATAAAGCTCAAGGTAATATGAAACAACACCGCAATAATGCCAAAACACTCGTTGATGCGTTACCATTTGTTGCGTTTAGTGAAATGTGGCGAATGAAAGCGATTAAACCAACACCGATTGTTGAAGAACCAGTCGTTGAACCAGAAACACCTGTTGTTGAACCTGAGACACCAGTCGTTGAACCAGAAACACCTGTTGTTGAACCTGAGACACCAGTTGTTGAACCAGAAATACCAGTTGTTGAACCTGAGACACCAGTTGTTGAACCAGAAACACCAGTTGTTGAACCAACTTCTGAATCTGTCGTAGAAGAACAAACAGAGTAAAATGAAATTCATTTCATGGAATGTCAATGGTTTTCGTGCGGTCTTAAAGAAGGGCTTTGATGAGTTTTTTGTAAAAAGTGATGCAGATTTCTTTTGTCTTCAAGAAACCAAAATGCAAGCCAATCAACATGAATATGATTTTTTAGATTATCATGAATTTTATAATTATGCACAAAAGAAGGGCTATTCTGGCACCGCAATATTTGCTAAGAATGAGCCTCTTTCTGTTTCTTATGGCATTAATATAGAAGAGCATGATACTGAAGGTCGTGTTATCACATATGAACATGAACAGTTCTATTTAGTAACAGTCTATACACCAAACT
Source organism: Erysipelothrix sp. (assembly GCA_012841625.1). Lineage (GTDB taxonomy): Bacteria > Bacillota_I > Bacilli_A > Erysipelotrichales > Erysipelotrichaceae > DUUI01. The sequence goes on from DUUI01000034.1 coordinate 8,454, forward strand.
CAAAACGAGGTCTAGAACGCCTAGACTATCGAATGGTTTGGGAAGATGATTTCTTAAACTACATTAAAGAATTAGATCAAGTAAAACCTGTTATTGTTTGCGGTGATTTAAACGTTGCCCATCATAAAATTGACCTAAAGAATCCAAGTTCAAACCGATTAAGCGCAGGATTTACAGATGAAGAAAGAAGTAAGATGACCCAGTTCTTAGATGCTGGCTTTATTGATACCTTCAGATTTTTACATCCAGATGCTAAAGACTCTTATACGTGGTGGTCTTATATGAATCAGTCCAGAGATCGAAATGTTGGATGGAGAATTGATTACTTCATCGTCTCCGAAAGAATCAAAGACAAGATCGTTAGAGCCGAAATCCTTGATGATATTCTGGGTTCAGACCATTGCCCGGTCTTATTAGAATTAGATATTTAGTCAGAAATGAAAGTTTCTGGCTTTTTTTTGAAACTTTTTAACACCTAACTTTGTATTAATAAGTGCAGGAGGGTAAGACGATGAGAAAACTAGTAGTTATTTTAGCGTTGATGCTATTAACAAGTTGTGCAGGTGATTTACCATCACAACAAGAAAATCCAGATGGTCAGACTGAAGAAAGTCCTGATTATGTTATTAATGAGTTCTTAAGAGATTCAATAGGCTCTGAACCAACGAAACAAATTCTAGAAATTACTGAGGATGAGATTTTGTATCTACAGCTTGAGGATAGATCTGATCCATTGGCCGAAATTCAATGGATTTATCCACCAACAGCCCTAGCGCTTATGAGTTTAGACTATAAGACTAATGTAGCAACAAAACTTAAAGACATTGATAATCAAGTTTTTATTCGTAAGGTTAGTGATGAGTTGACTATTATTTTTGACCATAATACTGATAAAAAGTTTTTAATGAAAGATTGGTTAAAAGAGACAGAAGAGGTTGTCCTAGAAATTAAGAATTCGGACTATATCTTTGACATCATATTTGAGTTAAATGGAGAATTCATTTACCAGTCTTATAATTCTACAAAGAGTCAATTCGAACTTAATAATAAAACAGGTGAAGTCGTGTATCAATCTGATGAAATTATTATCCAATTTGATGAGAACATTCTATTTGATAATGAATTAGATTCGATTGTTATCTTCAAAGAAAATGATATTCAAACAGTCAAGCTTGAGGATGAGCCAATCGCAACTTTAGTGATTAATGAAACTCTTCTTCTTCAAGACCATGATTTTCAAGTTACAGCACTGTCATTAAATGACAAGCAGAGAACATATATTGATAACCCACTAAAGATAAGTTTTGGTAGATCGGTGAAGATTAATGAGAATGAGTTTATCGGTCTTAACAATCATAATCATTTATTTAGATATACGATAACTGAAGAAAAAATTGAAAGTGAGAGAATTCATGACTATGATGATGTACGAAATGTTCAATTTTATAATCAAAAGTTTCTAGTTTTAGAAAGAGAAAATGAGGTATTATTAAGTCAGATTGTAGAGTAGGATGAACATGAACCAAAGAGACTTTGAAAAGTACTACAATATGTTCTTTGATGATTTGTTTCGCTATGTCCTGACCATCGTAAAAAATGAAGAAGACACAAAAGATATTCTTCAAGAGACATTTATTAAACTGTTTAAAAGTAATGATGTCTTTGCCTCAGATCAGCATGTCAAATCTTGGTTATTAAAAGTGTCAAGAAATGCGAGCACAAATATCTTTAGACATTGGTATACAAACAAGCGTATTGAAGTGACTGACTTCAGTAGTTTTCAATCTGATTTAAATGATGATCATAAGGTTCTTCAAGAGGTTTTTGATTTGCCACTAAAATACAGACAAGTTATCTACTTACATTATTATGAAGGCTACTCTATAAAGGAAGTTTCCAATTTATTAAATAAAAATGAATCTACTATAAAAACTCAATTAAGTCGCGCCAGAGAACGATTGAAAGGAGTGTTAAATAATGAATAAAATTAAAGAAAAATATAAAAAGATTCAACCAGATGATGGACTAAAAAACGATATTTTAAAGCATGTCATTGAATCTGAACCCAAACCAA
>DUUI01000035.1 GCA_012841625.1 Erysipelothrix sp.
CTGACTACATTTACTTAATAGGAGATATCGGGTCAGGACTTATGAGTATCGATATGGCTCTTGAATTAGTTGATGATTTAGAACTAAAAGATAAATGCCACGTCATCAACGGACCACTGGTCGAAGGCGCATTTGTTATTGGGGTTCAAACAATGATTGACCCAAAACCTGAAGCAGTTAATGCTCAAATCGATTCGGTCATTGAAAGTTTTAAAGAATAAAATACAAAAACCCGAAGAGATATCATTCTTCGGGTTTCTTGTCATAGTAAGGAGTTGATGCTTTGAAGAGAATAATAGTTTTAATCACCTTAATCCTACTTATTGGTTGTAGTAGTAATAATAAAATCGTTGATGAACAATCATTTTCGTTTATCAAACAACAACCGGATGGAGTACTCATGTATTTGAATGAGAACCAAGTGTATGCTAAAACGGATCAAGAAGTTGAAGCAGTATTTGGTCAAAAGTTAGAGGTTGATTGGAATGGTGAATATATTGAAGAAAGTTCTAATGTTATGGTTGTTGATGGGATAAAGGTACTAGATGAACTGGGTGATCAATTTGAGTTTAATCTTGCTTCTAATCAACAAATCAATGAGGATGGATTGGTTGAACTACATTTCTTGGAAATTGAAGATTCTAATCTAACGCTTGAAGTCTTTAATAAGTCAGATGAAATACTTACCTTTGGACTAAGTTATCAGCTTGAAAGACTCATTGATGAAGAATGGAAAAGACAAAATTTCCTTCAAGAGTTCCCAGCAGAAGGGATTGAGTTAGAACCACATCAAAGTATGATTCATGAAATTGATTTATTTAACAATTTCCCTCGTTTAGAATCGTCTCCAGATGATTTATACACTGGAACTTATCGACTCTTAATAGCTTTTAATCATTCGAAATTACCCTATGCTCTACAGTTTGAAATAAAATAATAAAAAACCAATTGGCTAGTACAATTGGTTTTTTGATTTAATATTAAATAATTCTAAAAATTACCCAACCATTGTGAAGGCTAGGATTAAGCCACCGATTAAGCCGCCTAAGATAGCACCTAATACGTTAGTAGTAGTGTGGTTATCAAATTTTGCGCCTTGTACGATACTCGCGACTAGTAAACCAATACCAGCTGCAAGCCCCATGTCAACCCATCCACCAGTTTGGTAAATAAGTCCTGCACCGTTAGCATGTGTATATCCGTGGTTAAGTGCCCACATTACACCAACGATCCAGAGTGCTGACATGAATCCGCCAAATGTGCCAAATTCTTTAGTAAAATGGCCCCAAAGTAGACGGATGATAAATGGGAACATTGCTGCTCCGACGATTGTAGTTACCATAAATTTAACGTCCATTATCCATTAACCTCCGCATCTTTATTTAAATCTCTTTCGACCATTGCAGCTAAATATCCACCAATAAGTGCACCAATAACTACAAATGCAATTGTTGGAAGTGAATCAGTTAAAGCATTGATGTTTCCATCGCCTAAAATACTAATCCACATATCTCTAAAGATACCTGTAAAACCAACACCCATCCCTAAATCAACAAATCCTGATTGAGGTCCATGATAAACAAGACCAAGATGGTGGTTTAAGAACCACATTACACCAATGATTAAGAAACCAGCTAAAATTCCCCCAATGGTTCCTAATCCTTCAATGACGCCACCCCATACAGACATAACGATCATTCCAGCGAACATGTACCCAATTGTACTTCTCACTAATTTCATGATTATCTTTCTCCTTTATTTGTTTGAAAACCTAACTTTTTACTAGCAAAAGTCCTAGGTTAGACAATTCCATGATAAACAAGAAAAAGAAATTTGTCAATCAAAATTTAGTTTGCAAGTGAAGAAAAAATAGATTATAATGAAAACGCATACAACAAAAGGTGAAAAGGAGAATAGACATGATAGATGTCATTGTCATTGGAGGCGGCATAATGGGAGCAGCAGTTGCTCGTGAATTATCTCGTTACAAAGGTTCAGTGCTTCTTTTAGAACGTGCTGACGACATATGTGAAGGCGCTACAAAAGCGAATTCAGCAATAGTACACTCCGGCTTGGACGCTAAGCCAGGCACACTCAAGGCAAAATATAATGTTCTTGGTAACAAACTTTATGATAAGGTCGAAGAAGAACTTGGAATAAAGTTTATTCGTAATGGTTCATTGAACTTGCTATTTGATGAAGGAGATGATGTATCATCATTACAAGAATTACAAGAACAAGGAGAAAAAAACGGAGTTGAAGGCTTAACCATCGTAGATGAAAAATGGTTAAGAGAAAACGAACCAAATTTACAACCAAATGTTCGTTACGCGTTATACGCACCAACAGCTGGCATTATTGACAGCTTCGAAGTCAACATCGCATTTGCTGAAAATGCATCAGATAATGGTGTTGAGTTTCAATTTAATACCGAAGTCTTAGAGATTGAGAAAACAGATTTTGGTTATCGTTTGAAAACAAATCAAGGCGACCTTGAATGTAAAGCAGTAGTAAACTGTGCAGGAATCCACTCAGATGAATTAAATAACATGGTTTCTGAGCATAAATTAAAAATTCATTCTCGTCGAGGCGAATATTATCTACTAGATAAAGATGAAAAAGACCTCGTTAAACATACGATCTTCCAACAACCTACAATTCTAGGAAAGGGCGTCTTAGTAGCCCCAACAGTAAGTGATAACATTATTGTTGGACCTAATGCCCATGAGGTTGCAAAAGATGACACCTCAACAACCGTAGAAGGAATGCAAGAAGTTGCTGACAAAGCAAGTCTTTCAGTCCAAAATTTACCACTATATTCAACAATCACAACATTCTCAGGCTTAAGAGCCACAGGAGAATCAGGTGACTTTGAATTAGGCCAAGTGAAAGATGCTCCAGGCTTCTTCAATTGTGCAGCTGTTGAATCACCGGGATTAACCAGTGCACCAGCCATCGCAATTGATATTAGTAAAGAAGTTGCTGAGTATTTAGACTTAGAAGTTAACCCAGACTTTAATCCGATTCGTAAGCGTCCAACTATTTTGATGGAACTTACTGATGAAGAAAAAGATGAACTCATTCAAAAAGATCCAGCTTACGGACGAATTGTATGCCGTTGTGAGTGGATATCTGAAGGTGAAGTCATTAGAGCTATCAATCACAAAATCGGAGCGAAGAGTTTAGATGGAATCAAGCGTCGGACACGTGCTGGATCAGGACGTTGCCAGGCTGGATTCTGTATGCCAAAACAAATTGACTTACTTATGAGAGAAAGAGGTCTTTCTCCTTATGAAGTTACTAAGTTTGGTAAAGGTTCAACATTAATCGTTGAACAAAATAAAGATTCATTTATGGAGGACCAACATGAACACAATTAATAGACAACTTGTGATTATTGGTGGGGGTCCGGCTGGATTATCTGCGGCTGTTGCAGCCTATGATCAAGGTGTTAAAGACATCTTAGTTATTGAGCGTGATAATCGTTTAGGCGGAATCTTAAATCAATGTATCCATAATGGTTTTGGCTTAACTCATTTTAAAGAAGAATTAACCGGACCTGAATATGCGTACCGTTTCATGAAAATGGTCGAAGAAAGAAGAATTGACGTTTGGTTAAATTCAATGGTTATTAGTTTGACTAAGGAAAAAGAAGTTTCAGTTATTAATGATGAAAAAGGATTTGTTCATATTCAAGCTGAAGCAATTATCCTGGCTATGGGATGTCGTGAAAGACCTCGTGGTGCACTAAATATTGCTGGTTCAAGACCGTCAGGTATTTATACGGCTGGAACAGCACAACGCTTAGTTAATATGGAAGGTTTTATGCCTGGCCGAGAAGTCGTTATTTTAGGTTCGGGAGATATTGGATTAATCATGGCTCGCCGTATGACTTTAGAAGGTGCTAATGTTAAGATGGTGTGTGAATTAATGCCATATTCGGGAGGCTTAAAGCGTAATATCGTTCAATGTTTAGACGACTTTGATATTCCATTACGTTTATCACATACAGTCGTTAGTGTTCATGGAAAAGAGCGTCTTGAAGGAGTGACAATTGCGAAGGTTGATGAAAACTTTAAAGCAATTGATGGAACTCAAGAATATGTTGAATGTGATACCTTGTTATTATCAGTTGGTCTTATTCCAGAAAATGAACTGACACGATTAGTGATTGATGATATGTATCCAATGACTCGTGGGCCAAGAGTTGATAATAACTTTGAAACTGAGGTTGATGGAATCTTTGCGTGCGGAAATGTTTTGCATGTTCATGATTTAGTTGACTTCGTTACTCAAGAATCAATGATTGCTGGTAAAGCAGCTGCTAAATATGTCTTAGATGGGCCACAAACAAAAGGCGAAAGCTATGACATTAAGACTGGACCTGGAGTTCGTTATAGTATTCCGTTAACGGTTAATAAAGACTTTTCAACTCCACAAACAGTTCGTTTCAGAGTTAAGGATGTGTATCGTGATGCATTTATAAGTGTAAAAGTTGGCGATAAAGAAATTCAAAAACGCAAGAAGCGAGTTGTTGCTCCTGGAGAAATGGAAGCAGTCGTTTTAGTTCCAAAACAGTTTGAAAATATTGATGCCTCAGAAATAACGATCAGTATAGTGGGGGAGTAGTATGATAAAAAAAGAAACGTTTACTTGTATCGGTTGTCCAATAGGTTGTACTCTTGAAGTAACAATGCATGATTTAGAAAACATTGTTGTTGAAGGAAATTTATGTGCTATTGGTGATCGATATGGTAAAAAGGAAATAGTATCACCAGTTCGTATGGTGACAAGTACCGTCTTAGTTGATGAGGGAGTGGATTCACTTGTACCAGTTAAGACAGATAAAGAAATCAATAAAACTTTAATGGTCGAGTTAGCTAGAGCACTGGCTGGCGTTAAAGTTAAAGCACCTGTCCATATAGGAGATGTGCTTGTTGAAAACATCTTAGATAGCGGAGTCAATATGATTGCGACATCTGAGGTATTAGGAAAGGAATAAAGATTGAGCTCAATCTTTAAATAACCCAAAAGGAGGAAAAAATATGGGTAAATATGTAATTGCACTAGATGCTGGGACTACCAGTAACCGTACTATCGTCTTTAATAAGGACAGAGAAATCGTTTCGGTTGCACAAAGTGAGTTCACGCAAATCTATCCAAAACCAGGCTGGGTCGAGCACGACGCAACTGAGATTTGGGCTACACAATCGGGGGTTTTAAACGAAGCTATTGCTAAAGCTGGTATTCGTCCTGAAGAAATTGATTCTTTAGGTATTACAAACCAACGTGAAACTACGGTCGTTTGGGAAAAAGACACTGGACGTCCAATCTACAATGCCATCGTATGGCAATCTCGTCAAACTTCTGATATCTGTGACAAGATGAAAGAAGATGGTCTTCTAGAATATGTTAGAGATAACACTGGTCTAGAAATTGATGCTTATTTCTCTGCTACTAAGATTCGTTGGATCTTAGATCATGTTGAAGGTGCTCAAGAGCGCGCTGAGAGAGGCGAACTATTATTTGGTACTATCGACACTTGGTTAATCTGGAAGTTAACTGATGGTGCAGTCCACGTTACTGACTACACTAACGCTTCTAGAACAATGATTTATAATATTAAGAATCTTGAGTGGGATAAGAAACTTCTTGAATACTTAAGAATTCCTGAAGCGATGCTACCAGAAGTTAGAAATTCATCTGAAGTTTATGGTGAAGCTAACATTGGTGGACATAAAGTTCCAATTGCTGGAGCTGCTGGTGACCAACAAGCTGCTTTATTTGGACAAACTTGCTTCAAGCCTGGTATGGCTAAGAACACTTACGGAACTGGGGCATTCTTATTAATGAATACTGGTGAAAATGCTGTTGCTTCTGAAAATGGACTAGTTACTACTATCGCAGTAGGTGTTGACAATAAAGTTGAATATGCACTTGAAGGATCTATCTTCGTAGCTGGTGCTGTTATCCAATGGTTACGCGATGAGCTGAAGATTGTTGAAGCTTCTCTAGACACTGAATACTTCGCTGAAAAAGTTGAAGACAATGGTGGCGTATACATCGTTCCAGCATTTACAGGCTTAGGTGCTCCTCACTGGGACGCTTATGCTCGTGGAGCTATCTTCGGTTTAACTCGTGGTGCTAACAAGAACCACTTAATCCGTGCTGCTCTTGAATCAATCGCATTCCAAACAGCTGATATCTTATTAGCAATGGAAAAAGACTCTGGTGTTAAACTAGCTGCTCTTCAAGTTGATGGTGGAGCATCAATGAACAACTTCTTAATGCAATTCCAATCAGACGTTCTTGACACAATCGTTCGTCGTCCTAAGAACACTGAAACTACAGCTCTTGGAGCAGCAATGCTTGCTGGACTAGCGACAGGATTCTTTGCTAGTAAAGAAGAATTAGCTGAAACTTTCGAAATGGATAAAGAATTTACTCCTAATATGGAAGCTGCACAAAGAGATCGCCTCATGAGAAACTGGCATAAAGCTGTTAAGCGTTCTCTTGAGTGGGAAAAAGACGAAGAATAATTTAACCTTCACTTTTGAAAGGTAGGCATTAATTGCCTGCCTTTTTTTTGTTATAATAGGAGTTAGGAAAGAGGGATTTTTATGCCAAAGAATTATTCATCATTACTTTATACAGTTCATATCGTTGCGGTTATTATAGTTAACTCATTATTAGGAGCATTCAGTGCTTCAGTAGATACAAACAATTCAGGAGCTATTGCGATGGCTGTTGTCTTGGCTGCTTTTGTCTTGTTTATGATTTTTAAGAGTATTCAATTTGTTGATACTAAAGAAAGACACATTGTCCTTTGGGGAGGGCTATTAATTGTTGTTCTTGGCTCAATCTTAGTTCAGATCCTGACCAAGGATACAGATTTTGGACGATTTTCAATTGTGGGTAGTATCTTAGTTGCTTTTGCGGTTAACTATTTTGGAACCAGATATATTGAATCAAAAAACTAAATGTGATAAGAATTTAAGTAAAATTTCGCTCTAAAAGAGAGCGTTTTTTTAAAATGAAAACTTCATAAAAATAGTGTGTTAAGTGTTGGTTATGTTTGACTAGTGTTTATGCATATGTTAAACTTACCTAGCAAGTTGAGGTGAAAACATGGCGACTAAAGATAATAAAATAATTTTGGTTTGCACAGAATGTTTAAACCGAAATTACTCAACCACGATTAATAAGAAAACACATCGTGAAAGAATGGAAATAAACAAATTTTGTAAGCATTGTGGAAAACACACCTTACATAAAGAAACGAAATAGGGAGGCAATATGTTAGATTGGTTTTCCATAGAAGGAATAAAAAAAGAAGTTAAAGGTAGAATTCGCTGGCCAAAACCAAAGGAAATGGTAGAAGATTCAAAAACAGTTATATCGTTTATTGTGATATTTTCGGTATTCTTCGTGGTTGTTGACTTTGGGCTAGCTGCATTACTCGGACTCATTGGATTAGGAGCGTAGAGCATGTCAGAATTAACAAAACAATGGTATGTTGTAAATACCTATGCCGGCCATGAAAATCGCGTCAAAGAGAATCTAGAGCGTCGTGTCGAGTCTATGGGGATTGAAGACAACTTGTTTACAATTCTAGTGGCTGAAGAAGAAGAAATTACATTTAAAAATGGTAAAGCGGTTAAGAAAATGAAAAATCTTTATCCGGGTTATCTTTTTGTAGAGATGATTATGACGGATGATGCTTGGTATGTCGTTCGTAATACACCAGGGGTAACTGGATTCATTGGATCTTCAGGTGGAGGAGCCAAGCCGTTCCCAGTTTCTCCGGATGAAATTGAAACAATCTTAAGACGCATGGGTCTTAGTGATAAGAAAGTGGTCGTCGACTTTGGTGTGGGCGAACATGTTCGAATCTTAAATGGACCGTTTAAAGCTATGGAGGGCGTCGTTGAAACAATGAATGATGATGCTCAAAGTGCGATGGTTTTAATTGTCTTGTTTGGTCGAGAAACACCAACTGAGATAAGTTATAACGACTTAGAAAAATTAGTATAAAGCCACTGAGTTGGCTTTTTTTCTTATGAGGTATGTATGAATTTAGTAGAACAGAAAGTATTAGACGAAGCAGTTATTGTTGATGATCATATTATTTTAGTTGATTCGTTTTTAAATCATCAAATGGATGTGGAGTTAATTTTCGAAATCGGAAAATTATTTCATGATTATTTTAAGGAGCATCAAATTAATCGAATTATCACCTGTGAGGCTAGTGGAATCGGAATTGCGGTGGTGGTAGCTCATTATTTTAATGTGCCAATGGTCTTTGCTAAGAAGAATAAGAGCTTAAATTTAAAGGATGATTTATATACATCAAAAGTTTTCTCTTATACTAAACAATCGACGTCTTCTTTTAATATTAAAAAAGAGTTTGTTAATGAGGGAGACAGAGTTTTAATTATTGATGATTTTTTGGCTAATGCTGAGGCAACTCGTGGTTTAATTGATATTGTTAATCAGGCTAAGGCATCCGTCGTTGGAATTGGGATTGTGATTGAAAAGGGATTTCAGCCTGGTGGTCAGTGGTTAAGAGATCGAGGGTATGATTTACACTCACTGTGTATTATTGATAGTATTAAGAACTCTCAAATCAAGTTGAGAAATGAGTCTGTGATATAATGTTTTTTGTGAGGAGAGTTTATTGTGGATGAATTTAAACCGCTTTCGTTGGAGGCAATGGATGAATTAATGCCATTCTTTGAGCAGAAGGAATCATTGTTTTGTGATTATAGTATTGGTGGTCGTTTTATGTGGCGCGAATACTTTCAAATGGAATACATAATTGTGGATGAAACATTAATTATTAAAAATATTGATGATGGTAAATTGTTTTTTGAGCTACCTGTTGGAAACAACTGGCTTAAAGCTTTTGCGTTTATCTGGGATTATTGTAAGAAACATCGTGAACAATTAAGGTTTGCGATACTGGACACTGATGATGTTGCTGTGTTAAGGAAGTATTTCTTTAAAATGAGACTATCGTATGAGCGAGGTTGGTCTGATTATATTTATGCGGCTGAGCCGTTTAAACTTTTTAAGGGGAAAAAGTACAATAAAAAAAGAAACCACTTAAATGGTTTCCATAAAGCTTACCCAAATCATAGTGTTGAAGAACTTAATGAGGATAATCTGGCTGAACTTCGGAGTTTCTTTGTTGACTATCGTAACCGACATAGCAAGGAAAGTCCTGTCTATATTGAAGAAAATAATCGAGTCTTGGAAGTTCTGGACCATCTAGATTATTATAAAATGTTTGGATTGATTCTGAGAGTTGATGGGCAGATTATTGCGTTCTCAATGGGAGAAAAAATTGGTGAAACCTTATATGTTCATATTGAGAAAGCTGAGACAGATTATCGTGGTGCTTATACAAAGATTGCCTATGAGTTTGCGAATTGGTTTGTTGATGAGTCAATTAAATGGATTAATCGCGAAGAGGATACCAATGATATGGGTCTTCGTCAATCAAAATTCAGTTATAAACCGGATATGATTGCTAACAAATATATGTTAGAAGTCTTACCTCGTAAAATAGAGACATTGCTCATGTGATTGAGCTTTATCAAATGTATAATCAAAGATGTTCAGGTGCTTTAAGGCTTGGACATCTTTTATATTTTGGGTAGCACATTGTCTTATGAAGGCTCCTCTGGCTGCTTTGGCATAGGTTGATTTGACTTTCCC
>DUUI01000036.1 GCA_012841625.1 Erysipelothrix sp.
AATATTGTTCAAGATAGTGTAAAATAGGTCATATGAAATGTATCGTAGGACTGGGTAACCCAGGAAAACAGTATCAGAAAACGAGACATAACACAGGTTTTCTAGTCATTGATGAATTATGTTCTTTTTTTGGTGTAAGTTTAACACAAAAGAAATTCAACGCTCACTTTGAAAAATTCAAGTACCAAGGCGAAGATATATTATTAATTAAACCCCAAACATATATGAATCTATCCGGACATGCCGTTGCTTCATTAATGGGTTATTTTAAAGTTGGCTTAGATGATCTAATAGTAATCAGCGATGATTTAGATTTACCGATCGGTAAAGTACGCTTCAGACGGGGCGGAAATGACGGTGGTCAAAGGGGATTGAAATCTATCATCAGTCAACTTGGAACTAAAGATTTTAATCGCTGCCGAATTGGAATCGGGAACGATAAACTTATCCCTACAGCTGACTATGTCTTAGGCAAAGTCGAAAAAGAGAAGATGGATATTTATAAAACTAGTTTAGAGCACGCCACAAAAGGTGTTATTAATTGGATAAAAGAAGATATAAACAACACAATGAATAAGTTTAATGGAGATATTCAAGTATGAATTGGTTCTATAACCGACTTGAAAAATACTCCAGAATTTTAGAGAATAAATCTTATGGTTTTAGTAATGTAAGTTTAATTCAAGAAGCAACTCTTATACGATCAAGTCATAAACGGCCGATAGTATTAATCAAAGATAACAGCATTCAAAGCGAAAAAAGCCAAACCAGTTTACAGTTTCTAGACCCCAGTTTAAATATTGTTCGATTAGAACAAGAAGAATCAATTCGAGTTCAAGCCATCGCCAGCTCACCTGAAGGCTTACAAGCTCGACTTTTATCTCTTTATAGATTGATGAATGAGCAGGTCGACGTGATTATTACTTCTTCACCGACTTTGTTACAATACTTACCTGCGATTCAAACCATCAAAGACCATGAGCAACTCATTAGAATCAATGATGAAATTGAGTTGGATGAGTTGTCAAATAAATTACTAAGTGCTGGCTACAAAAGAACATCTGTCGTTGAACAAGTCTTAAGTTTTGCAAAGCGTGGTGGAATTATTGATGTCTATTCAATCCAGCACAAAAACCCATGTAGAATCGAGTTTTTTGATAACATTATCGAAAGTATTCGCTTTTTTGATGTGGAAACTCAACAAACAATAGAAACTGTTGATGAACTTCATTTGTTTGTTGCCAGTGACCAATTACTAAACGAGGATCAAAAATCTGAAGTGAGAAACAAAGTAACAAACTTTGTTGGTTCAAGCGATGAAACACTTGAAGTCACTGTGATGACTCATTTAGAGGAACTTCTGGCAGGATTTTATGACCCAGTTCACTATCAGTACTTCTCATTGGCAAGCGGCTTAGGGTCCGTTTTTGATTATGTAAAAAATCCTCTGATTATTATTAACCATCGAGATGCTGTAGAAAGATCAAATAAGTTTTTTATTAAAGAATCAATTGAGTTTCAACAAGAACAAATTTCTGAAAATTTACGATTACCAATCTTTGATCAATTTCAGAATTTTGGAAGACTTGTTGATCCATATAAACCAATTTATTTTGAACAATTCCAAACCAAAAAGGAATCCTATAAATTCCCAATTTATGAAATTTTCCATCCTCAATTAGAACTTGAAGACCTCCTTGAACACATTTCAAAACAAGCCCTTGAATACAAAGTTGTTCTAAGTGTAAGTGTAAAGGAAATTAACCGTTTAATTGATACCTTGATGAAGTTGGATTTACCATATTCAATGGTAACATCAGATAGGCTTGTTTCCGGAATTAATGTCCAAGTTCATGCTCTCAACCGTGGGTTTGTGTTTGAGGAAGATACCTATGTGTATTCATCATTTGAACTCTTTAATGTTATTCATAAAAGAGGTCGATATGACTATCAATTTAGAAGCTCACAAAGTCTAAGAGGCTTAGCTGATTTAAAAATTGGTGATTACGTCGTCCACAGAAATCACGGAATTGGAAAGTATTTAGGCTTAGAAACCAAAGAAGTTGATAATAACCACAAAGATTTTCTCCATATAGCCTATCAAAATAATGATGTCCTATTAGTTCCGTTGGAACAATTTAAACTTGTACGAAAATTCATCTCCAGTGAAGGAGTCAATATTCGATTATCTAAACTAGGTAGCTCAGCATGGGCTAAAACTAAAGAAAGAATTAAAAATAGTGTAGACGACATCGCTGATCGACTTATTCAATTGTATCAAGCGCGCCAAAAACAGAAAGGCTACGCCTTTTCAAAAGATACACCTTTACTTCAAGAATTTGAATCAGAATTTGAATACGAATTAACGCCCGACCAAGTCATTGCAGTCAGAGAAATGAAATCAGACATGGAAAAAACTCAACCAATGGACCGATTATTAATCGGAGATGTCGGTTTCGGAAAAACAGAAGTTGCGATAAGAGGTGCCTTTAAAGCAGTCACTGATAACAAACAAGTGGTTTTTCTATGCCCAACAACAGTCTTATCACAACAACATTTCCGCACATTTAAAGAAAGATTCAAAAACTACCCTGTAAACATTGGTCTACTGAATCGATTTGTTGAAGAAAGTCATCAAAAGAAGATCCTTAAAGATGTCAAAGACGGTAAGATAGATATTTTAATAGGAACTCACCGCGTCTTATCAAAAGATGTTAAATACCACGATTTAGGATTCTTAATCATCGACGAAGAACAACGCTTTGGAGTCGCTCAAAAAGAACGAATCAAAGAGTTGAAACTTGATGTTGATGTTTTATCCTTATCCGCAACACCAATACCACGCACCCTGCAAATGTCATTGGTAGGTTTAAGATCATTATCACAATTAAACACGCCACCAGCAGACCGATTGCCGGTCATGACGCATGTCGTAGAGAAAAGCGAAAAACTGATATACGACATCATCGAAAAAGAGATGGCGCGCTTAGGCCAAGTTTTCTATTTATACAATAATACCAATAACATTTTTGCTGTTGCATACAAAATCCAACAACATTTCCTAGATTTTAAGGTAGGCGTAGCACACGGTAAAATGGACAGGCATGAAATCGAACAGGTCATGTTAGATTTCAACGACAATACAATACAAATACTAGTCTGCACAACCATCGTCGAAACAGGAATAGACATACCTAACGCAAACACAATGATAATAGACCAAGCAGATCGATTCGGATTAAGCCAACTCTACCAAATCAAAGGACGAGTAGGCCGCTCTGATCGCCTAGCCTATGCCTATTTAATGATCGATCCACAAAAGCAATTATCAGAAATAGCAACAAAAAGACTTGAAGCCATAAAAGAATTTACCCAATTGGGCTCCGGCTATAAAATCGCGATGAGAGACCTCACGATTCGAGGAGCAGGCGAAATTTTAGGCGGAAACCAATCAGGATTCATCGACACAGTAGGGATGGATCTATACATTGAGCTTCTTCAAGAAGCATTAGCGGAAAAACAAAGCATCCCAATCGAAAAACCTAAAGAGCTGAATTTCAACATTAATGTAGATGGATACATTCCGGATGAATACACAGCCGACGCAGGTTTAAAAATCGATTTGTATCAACAAATTGATAAGATTAAAACACTAACCCAATTAAGTAAATTCTATGAAAAGACAGCTGATAGATACGGAAAATTCGATCGTGCCTTATTCCTTCTGTTAGAGAAGAAACAATTAGAATTGTTCTTAAGTGAACCTCACGTAGAAGACTTCAAAGACAGGCCAAGACAATATGAAATCCTGCTTAACGAAGAGTTCTCAAATCAAGTTGATGGGATAAAACTCTTTGAATTAGTTAATAAGGTGAACAATCATATTAAACTAAAATACTTAAAAAACAAGATTACACTCATCATTCCTAAATCAAGAACAGCCCTCTACGACATGATCGAGGTCTTACAAGGGATTAAGAAAAAGGAAGTGTCTCAAGCCAACTAACTGCAAGAGGCCAAAATAAATGATTCTCTAACAAATAAATAATTCTTGGGAACAAAGCATACTTATTAGCGTATGTATTCACTAACAGAGGTTACTTTTATATACCGAGCTATCCCCGCAGAAGTTGCGGTTCAGATATTCCTAAATACTTCAGCAATCTTTAAATACTTTAGATACTTTAGATACTTTTAAAAACTTTAAGCATTCTTAAATATTTCAGAAAACTCGGAGCAAGTCAGACATATCTAAGTCTTTATAGTCTTCATTTTTCACTATTCCTAAAATAAATAAAAAAACTAATATAATCCTAAGCTCAACCCACACAACTTAAAGATGATATAATTAAAACCATGAGAATAGACAAATACTTAAAAGTCGCACGTGTTCTAAAAAGAAGAACAGTCGCAAAAGAACTAGGAGACCAGGGACGCCTATCCATCAATGGTAAAACAGCAAAAGCCTCATCAGAAGTAAGCATCGGAGACATCATCGACATTTATTTCGGAAACCGACACTTAAAAATACGCGTTTTGGACATTAAAGCAATGAGTAGAAAGAACGAAGACCCAATCTTCGAAATTATTGAACAAGAAAAGGTTGAACCTAATGAAATTACACAGTGACAGTGATAGAATAAACACGGCAGAAGGAGAAATCATGAAAAAGAAACCAGTCGTATTAGTCGTCATGGACGGCGTAGGATTAACAGAAAAAGACAACGGAAACGCAGTAAAGAATGCATATCTACCCTATTTAAGAGACTTAAAAGCAACCCAACCATTCACAACATTAAAAGCACACGGTGAAGCAGTCGGACTACCAACCGACGATGACATGGGAAACTCAGAAGTCGGTCACAATGCATTAGGATCAGGCCAAATTTATGCTCAAGGAGCAAAACTAGTCAACCGAAGCATCCAAGATAAAAGTATGTACAAAACCGATACTTGGAAAGCACTTGTAGAACGCACAAAAGGCACAAACACATTCCACTTAATCGGTTTATTATCAGACGGAAATGTACACTCACACATTAACCACGTCACAGCAATGTTAAGCCAATTAAAAGCAGAAGGCGTCAACCGAGTCGCGCTACACGCACTGAGTGACGGACGAGACGTCGGCGCAACTTCAGCATTAGAATACATTGACGCAATTGAAAATCATATGGCAATCTTAAACGACGAAACATTTGACGCATTCATCGCCAGCGGTGGTGGAAGAATGTTAATCACAATGGATAGATATGACGCTGATTGGCCAATGGTTGAACGCGGATGGCAAACTCACGTTTTAGGAGTTGCTCGTCAATTTGCATCAGCAACCCAAGCCATCACAACATACCGCCAAGAAATTGAGGATTTATCAGACCAATACATCCCAGCATGGGTAGTTGAAAAAGACGGACACGCCATCGCACCGATAAAAGACGGCGACTCAGTAGTGTTCTTCAACTTTAGAGGCGACAGGGCACTAGAAATCTCAAAAGCATTCGAAGGTGATGACAGTTTCGATAAGTTTGACCGTATCCGCGTACCTGAAGTTTTATATGCAGGAATGCTTCAATACGACGGTGACTTATTATTACCAAAAAACTTCTTAGTAAATCCTCCGCATATAACAAACACACTCACTGATTTGCTCGTTAAAAACAATATGAGTATATTAGCAGTTTCTGAAACTCAGAAATACGGTCATGTGACATATTTCTGGAACGGAAACAGAACTGAAAGAGTCGATGAAAACCTTGAAACCTGGATTAAAGTCGAAGGAGATAATATTCCATTTGAACAAAGACCATGGATGAAATCAGCTGAAATCACAGATATTGTAATGGACGGAATGAGAAGCGGTAAATATGACTTTATCCGTCTAAATTATCCAAACGGCGACATGGTTGGACATACAGGTGACTATCAAGCAGCAATTATTTCAGTTGAAGCTGTTGATTTAGCCATTGGTCGCTTAAAAAAAGTTGCCGATGAAACAGGTTCAACACTAATCATCCTGGCTGATCACGGAAATGCCGACGAAATGTATCAAAAGAAGAAAAATCCGGAAGAACCAACCCAACCAAAGACCTCACACACCTTAAATCCGGTTCCGTTTATTATTTATAACCGTGATGTGAAACTAAAAGAAGGCAAATTTGGTCTTGCGAATGTCGCAGCAACAGTGACAGACTTATTAGGGATTGAAAAAGACCCTATTTGGGAGGAAAGTATTATTGATTTACAAGATTGAAGTTAAAAAAGCTAATCAAGAAACGATTGCCTTAGAAGAATATAAAGGTCAAGTGTTACTTATCGTAAATACCGCCAGCAAATGTGGCTTTACACCACAATTTGAAGGGCTTCAGGAACTATATGAAAAGTATCAAGACCAAGGTTTTAGCGTGCTTGGTTTTCCAAGCAATCAATTTAATGAACAAGATCCTGAAAGTATCGATAAGATAGTTGAGTTTTGTTCAATGAACTACGGAGTAACGTTCCCTATGTTTGATAAGATTGATGTTAATGGACCCAACGCTCATCCACTGTATCAACATTTAAAGTCACAGAAAAAAGGACTCTTAAAAGAAGATATTAAGTGGAACTTTACTAAGTTTTTAGTATCCAGAGACGGCGAAGTTTTAAAACGATATGCACCAACAACCACACCAAGCCAAATAGAAAAAGAACTGATTGACATTTTATAAAGAAGCAAACAAAAGGAGAGAAACAAGATGAATGAACCAACATTAGTGATTATGGCTGCCGGAATGGGAAGTAGATATGGCGGTTTAAAGCAATTGGAAACCTTAGGGCCTAATGATGAAGTTATTTTAGATTATTCACTAATGGATGCTAAAAAAGCAGGGTTTAAAAAAGCAGTCTTTATTATCAAAGAAGCAATTAAGGACGATTTCATAGAAGTGTTTTTTAATCGTGCATCAAAAGTAATGGATGTTGAATTAGCGTATCAAGAAGTCGATAAAATTCCTGATAATTTTACAATCTTTGAAAAGCGAGACAAGCCATGGGGTACAGCACATGCTGTTTTATGCGCCAAAGACCAAATCGATGGTCCGTTTATGGTTATTAATGCTGATG
The DNA here is from genome assembly GCA_012841625.1 of Erysipelothrix sp. Lineage (GTDB taxonomy): Bacteria > Bacillota_I > Bacilli_A > Erysipelotrichales > Erysipelotrichaceae > DUUI01. Next base: position 7,099 of record DUUI01000036.1, read on the forward strand.
ATTATTATGGTGAAGATGCATTTAAAACAATGTATGACTATTTAGTGAAAAGCACCGACAACACAACAAGTATGGTTGGTTATCAATTAGTAAACACATTGTCCGAAAACGGAACCGTATCACGAGGCGTCTGTCAGGTGAGTCGTGCGAATCACTTAGTAAAGATTACCGAAATATCAAATCTACAGGAACATAATGGAGACATTGGTTACTTCGACAACAATGACGCATGGTATTCAATCCCAGCCCATACAACTGTAAGTATGAATTGTTGGGGATTCAGTCTGGATTTCTTAGACAAATTAGAAGAAGCTTTTCCTAAATATTTACGCCAAGTATTAAAAGAAAACCCTGTTAAAGGTGAGGTATATTTACCAAGCATGGTTCAAGAACTTATTTTAAATAAAAACAATAAAGTAGATGTTTTATCAACCGATGAAAAATGGTTTGGGATAACCTATCCTCAAGACAAACCAACAGTCGAAGCAGCTCTGCAAAAGTTTCACGATGAAGGAAAGTACTAGAAACTTACACCTAAACATCAAAACAAATCGTTAATTAAGAATAGGTGGTTAGTATAAATTCATTTAGGGATGAATTAATCAACACAACTTATAAGAGAAGCTCTGATATTATCGTTTAATATTTAATTTCAACACAAAAAAGAACTTTCATAAAAAAGTTCTTTTTAATATCCATAATGATTACTTAGAATCAATCAGCAACTTAAGAGCAGCATCAATCGAGTCTTTTCGCTCAAGAGGCTGAACGCTTTCAATTGTTTGCATCAAATTCTCAGTCGTAATCAAAGCAATAATCTTATCAATACTAGATCTTGTTGCACGAAGTTGAGTCACAATATCTTCACAACTACGCTCATCCTCCATCATTTTTAAGATGCCGTTCATCTGACCCTGAGCCCTTTTAAGTCGATTCATCGTTTTTCGATCACATTTCATATTACATCCCCCAAGTTACTTGACAAGAGTTTTTGTTTAAATCATGTCTTGCCCACAGGATACCAACCACAATCAGCAAAAGAGAAAGAAGTTTATACGGTAAACCAGCAAAAGGCAGAGCCACAACAGCAAAGTTAATTCCAAATATCGCAAAGAATGAAATCACACAAGGTGTGCATCCATAAGTTAATAAACCAAAAACAACCGCCACATAAGACATTTTCTCACCATGCAGCATCGCTTTTTTTGCCCTGTAAAGACCCTCGCTCAGCGCCAATAAAACACCACTAAGAAGAGCCATTCCAACATTCAGCACCAGATTTAGAATTACTAACCAGATACCATATTCATGAGCCATTTCATTATAAGGTAAGTTAAGATAATCAACCGTCAAATAGATAAACAAAAAGACAGCAGAAAAGAGGATGACTCGACTTTTCTTTATCTCAAATTGTTCATCCTCATCCTTAAAGTTAGGATTAAGCTTGATTTGATTCATTTATAAATGTCTCAATTGGTTGGTTGCCAACAAATGACTTTCCATCATTGATAACAATGTGAGGAACACTTGAAACATTATGCTTCATAGATAATTCATTAAACGTCTGAGCTTCAACCATTTCTGCCTCAATATTGTCATTCAACATTGCCATTTGATGGGCCTTATGAACAGCTCCTGGGCAATGTGGGCACCCTAAAGTAACAAATACTTTAATGTTGGTAGGTTTATCGATGGCTTTGATTTTTTCAATAACATCTTGAGGTAAGGCAGGAGCCTCCTGACCCAGCTCTAATGTCGTAGCAAGCAATGAGTTAATTTCATGACCTAAAGGCACGCCAACAAAACGTACACCGCGATCTTTATTATCACTATCAAGAGCCACAATCGTAGGAACTAAAGATACATTGTACTGTTCAGCAAGGTCTGTGTGTTCATCAATACTAAGGAATTCAACATTAATATGATCAAAATTTTCTCCAAATTCTGTCATCAGTTGAACCGTTTCGACCACAGAAGGAGCACCCTCCTTAGTGAATACCTTAAAGTTAACATCCTTAGTCATTGGTTGTAGCATTTGTTTTACTTGAATAATTGTTTCTTCATTAAATAATTTTTCCATTTGTATCACCTTTCATTTGATTAATATAGGAATTAGCTGCCAAAGCCGCAAGGGCTCCATCACTAGCAGCTACAATAATTTGTTTTTCGCTAGTACTAACATCGCCAATCGCATATAAGCCATCAACAGATGTTTTCTTATGGTCATCAACAATGACTTCTTTTCTGTCATTAAGATCAACCATTCCCTGAACTAACTCAGAGTTAGGATTAAGACCAATTTCAATAAACAGTCCACCAACCTCAAGAGTTCTATGAGAGTCATCCTGATTGGATTTAATCACAATTTTCTCTAAAGAAGAGTCACCAATCAGTTCTTTTACTTCATAACCTAAGAAAATTTCAACATTTTCTAATGAATAAAGTTTATCCATAAGAGGTTTATCAGCCCTAAACTGACTACGATGAACGACAGTGACCTGTTTACTTACCTTAGCCAAGTCAATCGCCGCTTCGACAGCAGAGTTGCCCCCACCCACAACAGCAACTTCTTTACCAGCAAACAAAGGTGCATCACAGATAGCACAATAAGATAGCCCTCTATTAGCAAAGTATTCTTCTTTATCAAGTCCTAAATGCCGAGGATTTCCTCCAGTCGCTAAAATCACTGTTTTTGATGAGACTTCCTGTCCATCCATAGTTTGAATATTAAACACTTCACCATTCTTAGTAAGTTGAGAAACTTCTGTTTCAGAGTGATATTCAACATCAGCACTTTGGATATGTTTTAAGAATTCCTGACTCAAAGCAGCCCCCGTTAAATGGATTGATCCTAAATAGTTATCGACATCAGTTGTATTAATTAGCTGGCCACCTGTCTGCAGACCAATCAGCAAGACATCAAGTCCCTTACGCTTAGCATATAAACTGGCATTCATTCCACCAGGTCCACTTCCAATCACAACGACATCATAAAGATTTTTATTAAACGATTTCTTTGTTTCTAATACATTGAGTTGTATCTGCATAATGCCTCCCTTCAAACACTAGGTATTATACCCCATGGGGTATTTATATAAAAGGTTTTTACTCTCAACAAACAATTTAGCGAAGGATTCTTTTCTAGCGACTTTTAGTTGTACTATCTTTTAAATCCCTTTATAATATGAGTGTAAAGGAGGCACATTATGAAAAAACCACTACCAGCTCGTATTGGTTCAACGCTCGTATCTATTTTATTAGTCGCTATATCTGCTTTCTTTATTATGAACATTGTCTTTTCTCAAATCGAAACAAGACGACTCGAAGGAATTTTATCATCCAAAGAGGAAGAGCTGGCTCAATTAAATCGAGATCAAGAAGAGCTTGAAAAACAAAAACAAAAATTAAGTGACCCAGAGTATATCAAAGATTATGCTCGAGGCAACTTCATGTTATCGGAGGAGAATGAACAAATATTTATTCTTCCTTCACAAGGAGACTAAAGAAGGAGAAATTGAAGGATGGCTCCTTTTTTTGACAAATATTGTTGAAATATTGTTGTATAAGTGACATAATTTGTATGCGTACTACAGCGCGAAGGAGGATATTTTTAAATGAAATTATTTAAAAAAGTATTTGCTGTACTATTAGTTTTATTACTAATTGCGGGTTGTTCAAATGATGCAGGCACAGATGGTGGTGCATCTTCAAAAACAATCGATGAGTTAAAAGTAGTATTTGTTCCAAGCCGTGATGCTCAAGATATTGAGAAACAAACGGAACCATTAAAAGAATTACTACAAACTGAACTTGCTAAAAGTGGTTACGAAGTTGCGTCAGTAGCTATCGAAACAATGACATCTTATGAAGCAGCAGGTGAAGCATTATCAGCAGGATCTGCACACATCGGATTAATTCCTGGTGGAACTTATGCAGCATTCTATGACAAAGGAGTTAATGTTATATTAGCTTCAACACGTAATGGACTTAAATATGACACTGAGAATCCACAAGATTGGAACACAGGCGAAGCAAATGAGAATAATGAAGACATCGTAACTTATTACAGAGGAATAATTATTGCTGGTCCATCTGAAAAAGGTCAAGACCTAGCTCAAAAAGCTAAAGACGATGCATTAACATGGGATGAGGTATCAACTGCTAAATGGTGTGTTTCTTCTCCATCATCAGGTTCTGGTTACCAATACCCAGCTGTATGGTTAAATGATCGATTCGAACAATCATTACCAAATATGGCTGAAAACACTGTAACAACTCAAGGGTACGGCGACGCAGCTGCTAAACTAGCTAACGAACAATGTGATGTTGCTCCTGGATATAATGACTTCCGTATGGACAATGATGAAGCATGGGTAAGTGAATTTGGTTTAGAAAACATTTGGACAGAAACATCAATTATTGGTGTAACTGATAAGATTCAAAACGATACAGTTTCTGTATCAGCTGAACTTGTAGATGATGAACTAGCAACAGCAATTGCTGATGCATTCATTAACTTAGCAGGCACTGAAGCTGGCGCTGAAGCGATTAAGATTTATAACCACAATGGTTATCAAAAGGTTACAGACGCAGACTATGAAGGGGCTAAGAAAGTTAACGAATTAGTCAAGAGTTGGAACGAATAATCCAATTACAACATGGTATACTAAGAGCGGAGTAATCTCCGCTTTTAGTTGTTTTAAGGAGAAAGTATGATCGAGTTTATTAATTGTTCCAAAGTTTATCCAAACGGAACCAAAGCACTAAACAATGTGAATCTAACCATTGAACAAGGGGAAATGGTAGCTATCATTGGTCTTTCAGGCGCTGGTAAGTCCACCCTAATTCGTTTAATTAATAAAATGATTCCTGTCACATCTGGTCAATGTATTGTCGATGAAACAGATGTAATGAAATTAAATGGTTCTGAGCTTCGTAAGTTTAGACGAAAAATTGGAATGGTTTTCCAATCATTTAATTTAGTCAACAGAACAACGGTTATTAAAAATGTTTTAGCAGCAAGAGTTGCAGATATGAATATTTTTCAAACTTTATTTGGTATTTACTCAAAAGAAGATAAGATGCTAGCCTTAGAATCATTAGACAGAGTAGGCATCTTAGAAAAAGCATATCAAAGAGCGGATCAATTATCTGGTGGACAACAACAAAGAGTTGCTTTAGCCAGAACCCTAGCTCAAGACCCAAAAATTATATTAGCAGATGAACCCGTCGCAGCCCTAGACCCAGTCACTGCAAATATGGTTATGGAAGACTTCGTTAAAATTAATCGTGAGATGAATATTTCAATTCTAATTAATATTCACCATGTTGACATTGCACTAAAGTATTGTGATCGAATTATTGGTGTTAGAGCTGGTGAAGTTGTTTTTGATGGCCCTGCAAACGAAGTCACCGAAGACACATTAACAAAGATTTATGGCCGCCAATTAACAGAAGATGAAATGATGGAGAAAGATAGCAATGTTATTGCCTAAAAAGATTACTGTATCAAGTGGCAATAGTGTCGAAAGACCATTTAATTGGACACCAATCATTGTCCTAATCGTCTTGTTGATTGTTTGGGGAGCCACAGAGATGACAGATTTCGATTTTACAATTATCTTTACCAAAGCACCATCCAGAATAGTTCGCTTTTTTAATCGATTATTCCCTTTTAATACTAATTACTTTAATCGAATTTGGGTACCCGTTGCTCAAACATTGGCGATGAGCTTCCTAGGAACCTTAATAGGTGCACTCTTCGCTTTTCCAACAATGTATTTTGCGTCAAGTAATTTAAATAGTAATAAAATTTCATTGTTTATTATTCGTATCATTCTTAGTATAATCAGAACCATTCCAATTACAGTATATGCGATCGTCTTCTCAATGGTTTTTGGATTAAACTCATTTGTAGGAATGATTGCGATTGCATTGTTTACTTACTCAATTTTAACAAAAATGATGTATGACTATATTGAAACAGTTGATATGGATGCCTTTGAAGCATTAATAGCCACTGGTGCATCAAAGTTTAAAGCCTATTGGGTCGCAATTCTTCCTCAAATCTTGGGCGTCTTCAGTTCTCAATTCTTATATAATTTTGAAATGAATGTTAGAAGTTCAGCAGTTCTGGGGTATGTTGGAGCTGGTGGAATTGGGTTAGTCTTAGATAATCAAATGAAACTCAATTTATATCAAAATGTTACGCCAATTCTAATTGCTTTATTGGCGACTGTATTATTTGTTGAGTTCCTGTCAAGATCCTTAAGAAGGAGGTTATCATAATGAGTACTAAACACACACAATATGAAGAAATCCTAACCAAGGCTCCGAGTAATCGAAAAAGAACAATAGCGATTGTATTTGTGTTTGTGGTATTGATAGCAATATCTTTACCATTTGTAAGTGCTGATAAAATATCAGAGCGTGGAATAACGATTGCGAGTAATATTTTAAAGAATTTCTTATCACCTAATTGGGCAGCCTTATTTGATTTTAGTTTTAAAGGAATTCCTTATTTATTACTAGAAACGGTATGTATCGCTTTATTAGGAACATTAATTGGGGCAGCTTTGTCTTTCCCATTAGCATTCCTTGCTTCTCGTAATATTACGGGCGAGCGAGTGTCATCAATCTTTGTTGTAATTATTACGATTATTAGAACGATCCCACCATTTGTTTATGTAATTATGTTCGTTCAAGTTGAGATTGGTGCTGTGGCAGGTATCTTAGCATTTGCGGTGACATCCATAGGTATGATTTCAAAATTATTCATTGAATCGATTGAAGAAATTGACAAAGGTGTCCTTGAAGCACTTGATTCATCTGGCGCAACAACATTTCAAAAAATTCGTTATGGAATTATTCCACAATTAATGTCAAATTTCTTATCAACAATTCTTTATCGTTTTGAGATTAATGTTAAAAACGCAACCATCCTAGGTATGGTTGGAGCAGGTGGTGTTGGTGCTGAATTATTGTTTGCGATGAGTAACTTCCGCTGGAATGATGCAGCAACCCTAATCATTGGTATTATAATTCTAGTTCTTATTATTGAGTACTTCTCAGGAAAAATGAGAGAGAAACTTATAAATGGATAAGGCACTCAGCTGAGTGTCTTTTTTATATCTTATATTCGTATGCTAAGCGATATGCCAAAGCGATTGTTTTTAAATCTTGTATTTCACCTTGTTCAATCATAGAAATAATTTCTTCTAGAGCATATTCTTTTAGAATCATCACTTCTTCGTCATCCAGGTTTTGTGCCTTAAGTTCTAAGTCTTCGGCGGTGTATAAATGAATCTTTTCGTTTAAATAGGCAGGCGAAGGGAAACTTTGTCCTAAATCTCTCCAAGTATGGGCGATGACACCACCTTCTTCTAAAAGTTCACGCTGAATAGATAAGAAAGGATCTTCATTAGGTTCCTTCTTACCAGCAATAAACTCTAAACCAACTGCTTCTTGTGCATAACGATACTGTTGAACCATTAAATATTTATTGTTGACTGTTTTAGCAGCTACACAAACTCCTCCACTATGGTTGACGACTTCTCTTATGGCGTGGGTATTTTTGTCATGAATTAATACTTCATCTTCATAGACATCAACTAGATGTCCTTCATACTTTACTTTTCTTTTTAGTTTTTCTTCATATAGTTTCATAGCATTATTCTAACATACATAGTTAAAGTGTGTGTTTAGAAAAAGTATTTCAATGACAGCACCATGTCTGCGAAATTGATTTAGACAGTTAATGCTTCTAAAAGTTTGATTTCTAATAAATCGAGTCAATTCTCCCTCAACAATCATGATTGTTAAAAACAACAATTCTGTGTATAATTAAAGAGCATGAAAAAAGGACATTTTATATCATTTGAAGGACCAGATGGTAGTGGAAAAACAACAATAAGCTCACTCGTTTCACAAGCACTGAAAAAACGAGGTTTTGATGTTGTTTATACACGCGAACCAGGCGGTATCCGTATATCTGAAATGATACGTGATTTGATCTTAGATCCCAAGAATGTCGAAATGGACGCAAAGACAGAAGCATTACTCTATGCAGCAGGGCGAAGGCAACATTTAGTCGAAAAGATTATTCCAAATATTGATGCAGGACGAATTGTTTTATCTGACCGATTTGTAGATAGTTCATTAGCTTATCAAGGCGTCGGACGTGAGATAGGAATTAAAGAGGTATTTGATATCAATATGTTTGCGATTGAAGGATACATGCCGGAATTAACCATATATTTAGATATCGACCCTCAAGTTGGCTTGGACAGAATAGGGAGTCGTGATTTTAAAGATCGATTAGACCAAGAAGATATATCATTTCATGAACGTGTCTCTCAAGGATATGAGTTAGTTAAAGAAAAGTATCAAGAGCGACTAAAAATATTTGATGGTAATCGAAGTATCGAAGACTTAACATCTGAAATTACTGAATATATAATTGAATGGATTACAGCACATGAAGCATAAACAACCTGCATTAACACGAATTATTTCTCAAAGTTTAAAAAATAAGAGACTAAGTCATGCGTATCTTTTGGTTGGAGATGCTTTTTTACTAGACACAGCTTATTGGTTAAGCAGCGTCATAATGAGTCAGTCACTAGAGGCAAAAGCAACCTTTCAGAGATTAAAAGAAGGATTAATAGTAGACTTTATACTTATAGATGGATCAAAAGAACTCATCAAAAAAGATGATATCCTACAACTCCAAGAAAAATTTAAAAATACAGCCCTAGAATCATACAATCAAAAAGTGGTCTTAATCCACCATGTCCACAACGCCAATACTCATGCACTAAACTCGGTGTTAAAGTTTTTAGAAGAGCCAAGCGGCTCAACAACAACATTTATTCTAACAACCGATGCACCACAACTAGTTTTACCAACCATCATTTCAAGATGTATGGTCATAACACTAGAAAACAACAAAACAGATGACTGGGCATTACTAGAGCCCCAACATCCAGTGATACAAAACCATTTAAAGAAGACATGTTCCTCAAACGATGAAGCACAAGCACTTTTAGAAAACCAAAATTACCAACTAGCAATGACTATCTCAGTCGATTTAGCAGAGACATTATCTAAAAATGTAGAGATGGCACTCGTTAATTGGCAACTCGCCACTGTAACTAATAGAGACTCACTAAAGTTTGTAATCGAGATTATGATAGAGCATTATCGTTCTTTAATGTATAATTATACAAAAGAAACAAGTTTTTCTTTGCCACAGATAAAAGGATTGCTACAAACCTTTATCTTAATGAAATCAAAATTAAATCCATCAGCCCATATCGCATTATTAGTCGATGAAGGGTGTTATCACATAAGGGAGGTCTTTTATGGCAACTGAATTTAATGGATATATATTAGTTAAATTCATAGGAAATTCAAAGGAGTATTCGTTTGGGACGAATGCCGATTATTATACTAAAGATCAGAAAGTTGTCGTTGAAACGGTACGAGGTCTTGAACTCGCAGTTGTATCCAAAGGGTTTCAACCAATTGAATCAATCACGCACTCTCTAGAAATCAAACCAGTTATCCGAATCGCAACTGAAGAAGATATAAGTGCTTACCGTAGCAACAAAGTTAAAGCATTTGACGCAAAAGCACCAGTCGAAGAACTTATACAGAGACACAAACTGGATATGAACATTGTCGACATTGAATACACACTTGACGCAAAGAAAATTATTATAACCTATGTTTCAGAACGTCGCGTCGACTTTAGAGAACTACTCAAAGACTTAACACCAATGTTTCCATACCCATGCCGAGTTGAACTCAAACAAATCAACCAACGCGATAAAGCTAAAATGGTCGGAGGCATCGGAGTATGCGGCAGAACTTTATGCTGTAAAAATCATTTGAAAGAATTTGAAGCCATCTCAATCAATATGGCAAAGAACCAACAACTATCATTAAACATTAATAAACTAAGCGGACAATGTGGAAAGCTAAAGTGTTGTCTACGCTATGAAAATGATTTGTATACCGAAGCAAAAAAAGGTTTACCAAAAGTAAACGCCAACATTCAATTCAATGAAAAACGATATAGAGTCCTGGATTTAAACTTAATCAACAAACAAATTACACTAGGAAACCATGATGGTCATCTAGTGATGTCAATTGATGAATTTTTAAGAGAGAATAAAAATGTTTAACCAAAAAAGCTTTGAAAATGACCTACCAACACTTTTCTTAGTCTCGACCCCCATAGGTAACCTAGAAGAAATAACCCTCAGAGCCATTGAAATATTAAAAACAGTTGATATTATTGCCTGCGAAGACACACGCACAACTATGAAGTTGCTAGATCATTATGATATAAAAACACAATTAATTTCACACCATTCACACAATGAAGAAGAATCAGTGAATGGTATTTTGAAATTGTTAGCATCAGGCAAAAACATTGCCTTAGTAAGTGATGCCGGAACCCCATTAATCTCAGATCCAGGAAATTTATTAGTTAATATGATCATAATGGAAGGATATAATGTAGTTCCAGTAAGTGGTGCCTCAGCTGTTTTAAGTGCCCTAATTACATCCGGTCTACAAGCTCATCCATATGTATTTCATGGATTCTTACCATCAACCAAAAAACAATTAAGACGAACCTTAAACGAATATAAGTATTTTAGCTATACAATGGTCTTCTATGTCTCAGTCCATAAATTATCAATGACCTTAGAAGAAATGTTAGTCACCTTTGGCGACCGAAAAGTATCATTAGCACGAGAAATGACCAAGAAACACGAACATTTCTTAAGAGGACAATTATCAAAAGTAATCAAAGAAATTGACGACTTAAAAGGTGAATTTGTTTTAGTCGTAGAAGGAAATCCACACGAAAAAGAAGCCGATATCCAAGAAATGGATGTCCAATTTATGATTGATGATTTAGTCGAAAAAGGATACTCAGCCTCATCCGCCATTAAAGAAATAGCCAGCAAACACAACCTAAATAGAAATAAGCTCTACCAAGACTATCTTTTGAGGAAAGCCACATGATAGAACAAAAAGAATTCTCTCTTTTTAACCCTAAGCCTGAAGAAGATTATTTAAACGAAATGGCCTTAAAAGGCTTAGTATTAGAAAAAGTAGATGAACAAGGCTATCATTTTAAAGAAACCGATCCGATTGATGCCTATTATTTAGTTGAATTTTACGAGAATATCGAAGAGTCTGTCGATTTATCCATTTATCAGATCCAAAACTTTGAATTAGTCTCGCAGTTTTTTACTAAAAAAGGAATTTGGTTATACTTTTTAGGACATCATGTAGAAGAACCAATTCAAAGACATATGACAGACCGTGATTCTTTATTAGACAAAGCCATTAAACGAGTTGAAATGTTTGGCATTACCTTAAGTGGTTTCATAATAATCTTTTCAATCTTCTATATCATTAAAGAAAACAGTATCTATTTCTGGATACTGCTATTACTAGGATCAGGATTCTTAGTGTATATTTTAAGGATATATTTTGGATTAAGAAAAATGCGGAAAATCGGATTGTAGCTAGCTAACCAATGGATAAATATCAGGATTATTCCTTAGATAGAGAACATGATAGTTCTCTGTATGAGTAGGGATAATCTTTTTTATTGTTTGACAATACTTTTCCCCAAACTTATTCTCATAACTATAACTTAATCAGAATTGGAGTTAACCAGTATCCACCTTCCTAAATAAAGAACAAGCAACTGCTTTAAGTTAACTAAAACGCTACAATTATTTTTTTAGTAAAATATTTTTATATGATTTCCACAAAATAATTCATATTCTTTTGAATTAGGTCTAGTAAAGGTCCTCAAAATTTACTAAAATAGAATCAGGAGTGAATAATGATGACCAATAAAATAAAATTGTCACCAATGGCCTTTGGCTTATGGCGACTCCATGAAGCAAATTTATCTGATGAACAACTTAAAGACTTAATTGTCGCTTGTTTAGAACAAGGCATTAACACCTTCGACCATGCTGATATTTATGGTGGCGGGCAAGCTCAAATTCAATTTGGTAGAGTCTTGGCAAAAAATCCAGAATTAAGAGAACAGATGATTATTGTAAGTAAATGTGGAATAGTACGAAATCCAGAAGACAACTCTGGACTAACGCCCTCTTATTACAATACAAGTTATGACTACATCATCAAACAAACAGATTTAATCTTAGAACAACTTCAAATTGAAGTTCTGGATGTCTTACTCATTCATCGAGTAGACCACTTAATGGACTATAAAGAAGTAGCAAGAGCTTTTAGAGACTTAAAAGCTGTAGGCAAAGTTAAACATTTCGGAGTAAGCAATTTCTTAGTCCCTCAACTAGATGCCATTATTAAAGAATTTCCTGACATTGAGATTAACCAAATCCAAGTTTCAGTCGATCACTTAGAGCATTTTAAAAATGGTGTTATTGAACGATGTGCTTATCATGATTTAACAGTGATGGCCTACTCTCCATTAGGAGGAGGATTAATCTTTAGCAATCAATATGACAACAATTTACTAAAAACTAAACTAGAAGAAGTGAAAGACAATTTAAGCCTAGAAGGAATTGATCAAGTTATGTTAGCCTGGATTTTAAAACACCCATTAAAGATTGTCCCTGTTTTAGGGACAATGAAACAGCATCGCTTAATGAGTGGATTTAAAGCCCTAGATATTGAACTGACTCATCGCACATGGTATGAATTATACACACATAGTCAATTAGAAAGGATGCCATAATGCCAACCATTAAAGATATTGCCAAGAAAGCAGGTCTTTCTTCAGCAGCTGTTTCTAGAATTTTAAGAGATGATAAAACATTATCAGTAAAAGATGAAACAAGACAACGAGTACTAAACATCGCCAAGGAAATGGGATATGTTCCAAAAAAGAGAAGTGTCAACATGAACCGTATGGTTATTGGTCTTGTTCAATGGATATCTTCATATGA
>DUUI01000037.1 GCA_012841625.1 Erysipelothrix sp.
GTTACATTTACTCCAACTTCGGCAGGTGACTATACTGTTACTGTCAGTTTTGATGTTTCTGATGAAAATAGTACGTTCACTCCAGTTCCTGCTATTTCGCAAACTATTACAGTGACCAATAGATCTACTCCTGAGCCTGAACCAGAGCCAACACCAGAACCAACACTCTCCAGTAATTTCTATTTAGGATCACTCAATGTAGAGCCTGGTACCCTTAGTCCATCATTTGATAGAAATACAGATGTTTATTCGATTCTATTAGAAGAAGGGACAGAGACTTATACTGTTGGTGCTAGTACTGAACATTATGCAGCGACATTATTAAGTGGGACTGGAACTTTTACTGTTTATGATCGTCAATTTTTACATCGAGTTGTAATTGAAGCAGAGGATGGTTCAATCTTTGAATATCATTTATATTTTAGTTTACCTGATGATCGTTCGAGTAATAATGACTTAAGTTCTTTGAGTGTGACACCCGGAAGGTTAGCACCTTCATTTAGTGCTGATGTGACGGAATATACATTGGAAGTTCCAAAAGGAACTGATTCTGTTACAGTCAGTGCCATGGCGAGTGATGATAAATCATCGATAAGTGGTAACGGGTCTCATAGGCTAACTGAAGATGAAGAAAATATTGTTGAAGTGATTGTTACTGCTGAAAATATGAGTACTAAGGTGTATTCAATTACTATTGTTGAAGCGGATATGGTCGAACAAACAATTACACATAATGGTGTTGATTATGAGTTTGATTATGATATCGATGCAGAGATTGAGAAGATTGGATTTAAACTTAAGACTGATTTACCTAGTTTTGAAGAAGGGACTCCCTATGCTGAGAATCTAGATGGCACTATGAAGGCTGTCTATTTGAAACAAGGCAATAGTTCAGATTGGTATATTCTTGAAGGAAATAATGCGATTGGTGAGAAAATTGTTCTTGTCGATATTGATGGCACTATCTATGGATACATTGGTATTCCTTCTGAGCATCAAAAACAACCTCAAATGACATTAAGTAAAGTAGATCTGAATAGAGTTGAGATTGATGGCTTTAGTTATCAAGATGATGCCCAAAAAGATTACCTGATGTTTTATTTAATTGATGAAACTGGAAATCCAGATTTCTTCTTATACCATCAACCTTCTACAACCATGATGAAGATTGGTGATAATCGTTTGTTAGATCCTACTAAAGTGATTGAACAGGATGATGAGTTAGATGGTTCTGAAACTGATGATACAGAAGAAAATTCGCCAGAAAATGTGACGAATTCTCGTTCAATATTAGTATTAATACTTAGTATATTAGTCATTGGTGTCATAGCTTCTGGAATCTTATTATTCCGCTATAAGCGAGAAAAACTATAATTATTCAATCGGTGAAATGTACCACCGTTTATTATCAAAATAGAGATGACGGTATTGATTTTGAATCATACACGTAAATCGCAAACCTTGGAGCCCATACTTTAATGAGGCTCCATTTTGTATTTGGGTGATCTTATCAATTTTATAGCGAACATTATTATCCCAAATTAAGTATAAGGGAATCATATGGCCCTCACGAGTATATTTCACAACGACATCAATATTGTAATTTTGGCGACTCATACTTTCTTAATTCCTTTCTTTAAATACGCAATTGGATAAATAACATGTTGTGTTTTAGGATAAAAGTCAGACAATTCTCGATCTAGTAACATAACAGCCCTAGAAATACTCTTAGGTCCAAAACGGTTTCGAATGGTAGTAATTGCTTGATCTA
>DUUI01000002.1 GCA_012841625.1 Erysipelothrix sp.
AATGAAAGCAGAAACCGATTCAGGTCCGGACAACCCGTCCGGATTATTCGGTACCAGTATCCAGTCCCACACGGCAAAAAGCGTAATATCTTCATTCACAATGAAAGACGAATCGATCAACTTGCCTTCGATCGCAAGTGACCAGCCGTCAAACCCGAATCCTTCTTTTACCGGTACGGGCAACTGACCGATCGGGTCACCTTCATTGATCACGAGTGGTTCAAAGGTGGTGCCTCCCTGCGAATCAAGCGTGACCGCAAATGTTTTTTCCTCTGGTGGATCAGTCTCTGTCGTCTCAGACTCAGTCGGTTCGACTTCATCTACAGAAGTCTCATTCGAAGTTGTATCAAGTATTTCTTCTGACTCTTCAACAGGCACTTCTTCATGCGTGTCAAGCTCTTTTACATCAGTCTCATCAATCAGGTCGTGATATTCTTCTGATTGATCATTCTGTGCAAGAGCAGCTCGATTGTTTACATGAAAAGAAGTCGCCATTAGGAAGACAATCATCAATAGTGATAATATCCTTCTTAACTTTCGACTTTTCATACAAATTCTCCTTTTTCCATTATAAAATCGATTACGGTATAGTAAAAAGCATTGAGGTGTAACTCAACTATATTCCCCTTGAACATATTTGATTGGTGTTACTCAACTATATTCCCTCGAATACATTTGATTAAGGTAACTATACACAGATTGATTTCTATATTCAAGCAATATAACTTAGGTAATCAAACATTTTTTTATCGAGATTCTGATATTGTAAAATATTGTTTTAACCACTAGTAAAGAAGAGTATGAAAACACATGTATTTCAATAAACTTTTGACTAATCTTTAGTAAAAGGAAGTTATTTTTTGCAAACAAGTGATGTTTAATAATCAATTATCGAAACAATGTTTTAAGCATAAAACATTAAACAAAATAAAAACTCGGATCACTCCGAGCTTATTCAATCACATTTCTAATGGCTTCTAGGTCCTCTTGAGTCCCTGCATTTTCAACACGGTATAAGACTTCAACACCATATGCCTCAGCAATTTTATCCCCTGCTAGGCAATAAGCTTCACCATAACTATAATCACCAGAAGCAACAACGCCCTGTAATAAACTTGGATCATTAATTTCTAAGAATGTCTCAACTTCAAACGGAACATCCCCCCATCCATCCGTATACGTAAATAAGATGTAAGGTTCATCAATAGTTTCTGTCCCTGATGAGATATGAATGCTCTCTAGATCTAATTGATTAACAATCGATTCAACATTTCCCGTTCTACTCGCATATGCTATTTTCATTATTTCCCTCCTTTAGTTAACTTGCTCTAACTTTAAGGATATTATACAAGACTAACCATTAGTCACTCAATGAATATGCACCATAAACATTAAAAAATGGAGAGACCTAATAAAGGTTTCTCCATTGATTTAATTATTCAGCAACTCTCAACATTTCTTCTGGCAAAGTAGCAAATTCTTCTTCCTGTTTATTGCGCTCTTCACGCGCCAGTTTTAATTCAGCAGCTCGAGCCAATACTTCATTAGTAGACTCTCGCTCTACATTTGCGCCAGTACCAGCAGGAATCATCTTACCAACAATAACATTCTCTTTTAATCCAAGTAAGCTATCGACTTTTCCACGAAGACTCGCTTCAGTCAGAACTTTCGTTGTTTCTTGGAAGGATGCAGCAGATAAGAATGAGTCTGTCTCAACAGAAGCCTTCGAAATACCAAGTAAGATTGCGCGATACTGAGCAGGAAGTTTACCACTCAATAACATTTTTTCGTTAATCTCTTGAATACGAGGTAATGAGATATGCATACCAGCTGATAGATGTGTATCACCCGGATCAACAATCACAACACGACGCAACATTTGGCGAATCATAACTTCAATGTGTTTGTCACTAATCTCAATTCCCTGAGAATCATAAACCTTCTTAACTTCTTTAAGGATATATGATTGAACCATTTTCACATCATTTGTATCCTCAAGTAATTCCTTAGGATCAACCGGACCATCAGTAAGTTTGTCCCCCGCCCTTACATCAGTGCCAACACTTAAATAAGATCTTAGCCCTGTATTAACAGGCAGTGGATGCTCAATAGTTTCAATCTTGTTAGTAACATGAACTGACATAACACCCTTATCATTTGGTTCAATCGCTGAGATTTTACCATCAATCTTAGAAATAACAGCCTTATGTTTTAAATTAGAACGTGCTTCAAACAATTCCTCAACACGAGGCAGACCCTGAGTAATGTCATCACTACCAGAACCCGCAACTCCACCAGTATGGAATGTACGCATTGTTAACTGAGTACCAGGCTCACCAATTGATTGAGCTGCCATAATACCAACAGCTTCACCAATTTCAACAATCTTACCAGTCGCCATATTACGACCATAGCATTTCTTACAAACACCATATTGGCTCTCACAAGTAAATGCAGAACGAATTTCAACTTCTTCAACCTCAGCAGCAACAATCTTTGAAGCAATCACTTCAGTAATGAAACCATCCGCTTCAACAAGTACTTCCTTAGTCTTAGGATCAATTACATCATTTTGAGAGAAACGACCAACAATACGATCAATTAATGACTCAATTACTTGGCCACTCTTACGATCGACAATAGCCGAAACTTTGTAACCTGTTTCTGTACCACAATCATCCTCTTCAATAACAACATCCTGAGCTACGTCAACTAAACGACGAGTTAAATATCCAGACTCAGCAGTCTTAAGCGCCGTATCGGTTAACCCTTTACGAACACCATGCGTGGATAAGAAGAATTCAGAAACATTCAATCCCTCTCTAAAGTTAGAATAGATAGGAACCTCAATAATACTAGGAACATACTCTGTTCTCGATTTAGATTGAGTCGGTTTACCCATCAATCCACGAATACCAGATAACTGAGTAAAGTTTGACACATTACCACGAGCACCAGACGTTGCCATCATATTGATCGGATTCATACGAGTCATGGAATCCATTAATTCATTACCAATATCTGACTTAATGCTATCCCATAGTAACATCAGTTTACTCTCCCACTCTTGAGGAGTCAGTAACCCACGATTTAATAAGGCTTTAAGCTCAACCGCTTTTTCCTTACCATAATCAACATATTTGTCTTTATTAGGAGCCACAACAATATCATTCAATGATACTGTCGTACCCGCAACAGTCGAATATCTGAAGCCTAGATCTTTAATCTTATCCAAGACGGCTGATGTACGACGATTCTTATCCTCGTCAAAGCGGTCAAAGATTTCCTTAATTAAGATACCAAGATCTTTCTTCTTAAAGTCATTAGAAATCTGCAAAGTCTCAATAAACTCTTTCGGATTAGTCCCAGGCTCAAAGAAATAACGATCTGACACATCTGTAAAGTTTTCTAAAGTAATTTCATTAATATATGGGAAGTCAACCGGAAGCGCCTCATTAAAGATTAGCTTACCAACTGTCGTTACAATATAGTTATCCATTTGATGTTCAGGCAACTTAGCCTTCTTAAACGAACTCGCTCTTAACGCAATACGCGTATGTAAGTGAATTAATTTATTTTCATAAGCTAGGATTGCTTGTGCAGGACTCGAATAAACAGATCCTTCACGATTCCCATAATTTCTCCAACGATCAACCTCTTCTGGTGAATGACCTTCAGCTGCTAATCGATCAGCCTTATCATGAAATTCTTGTTTAGTCGCTTCCATGTTTAGATAATAATTACCTAAAACCATATCCTGAGATGGTGTCACAATCGGCTTACCATCCTTAGGACCAAGAATATTGTTAGAACCTAACATTAAGATTTCAGCCTCAGCCTGAGCCTCCTCAGATAAAGGAACGTGAACCGCCATTTGGTCACCATCAAAGTCCGCATTAAACGCAGGAGTAACAAGTGGGTGCAAACGAATCGCACGACCATCAACTAATACTGGCTTAAACGCTTGAATCCCTAAACGGTGCAGTGTCGGAGCACGATTCAATAGAACTGGGTGATTCTCAATAACTTCTTCAAGAACATCCCAGACACGTGAATCTTGTTGTTCAATTAATTTTTCAGCTTGTTTACCATTAGATACAATGCCCTGAACTTTAAGTTCATTAACAACAAATGGTTTAAACAATTGAATTGCCATTTCCTTAGGCAATCCACACTCATCCATCTTCAGAGTTGGCCCAACAGCAATAACACTACGACCAGAGAAGTCAACACGCTTCCCTAATAAGTTTTGACGGAAACGACCTTGTTTACCCTTAAGTGAGTGAGATAAAGATTTAAGCGCACGACCACCCGCACCTGTCACGGGCTTAGAACGACGGCCATTATCAATCAAAGCATCAACTGCTTCTTGTAACATACGCTTTTCGTTTTGAACAATAATCGCAGGTGTCCCCAAATCAAGGAGTCTTCTTAAACGATTATTACGAGTAATTACACGACGATATAAGTCATTCAAATCACTCGCTGCAAAACGACCACCATCCAATTGTAACATTGGACGTAAATCAGGTGGAATAACCGGAATTGATTGGAGCACCATCCATTCAGGTTGGTTATCAGACTGTAAGAATGAGACAACTGTTTCATAGCGACGCAATAAACGGCGACGACGATCTCCAGTAGTACCCACTAATTCTTCAGTTAATAATTTGTATTCTTCATCAATATTAAATTTATTCAATAAAGTAAGAACTGCTTCAGCTCCTGTTTGAGCTTCAAAGCTGCCATACCCATTAATCTCAACTTGACGACGATATTCGCTCTCACTCAGAATTTGTTTATAGTCTAAGTCAGAATCTTTTGGATCAGTCACAATCCAACTTACGAAATAAACAATCGATTCAAGTTGTTTAGGCGGAAGATTCAATAAGATTGACATCCGACTAGGAATCCCTCTTAAGAACCAGATATGTGCCACCGGAGCTGCCAGTTTAATATGTCCCATACGCTCACGACGAACGCTAGACTTGGTTACTTCAACTCCACAACGATCACAGATAATCCCTTTATAGCGGACTTTCTTGTACTTACCACAAGCACATTCCCAGTCCTTACTTGGACCAAAAATACGCTCACAGAATAAGCCATCCTTCTCAGGTTTTTGAGAACGATAGTTAATCGTTTCAGGTTTCTTAACTTCACCATAAGACCAAGATCTGATTTTTTCTGGTGATGCTAATCCTATTTTAATAGCGGAGAAATCATTAGAATTCATTTGTTATCCTCCTTATTCATCTTGATAATCATCGATACCAATAACGGCTGCTTCGATAATATCAAAATCACTCGTTTTATTTCTGTCATCATAGCTATCGCTACTTGTATCGTCCTCATCAAGAGTAAACACCATTTGAGCACGCTCTTCTAACTCTTTTTGTTGACGCATTTGTTTATCCTGATCTTCAAAAGTCTTAAGATCAACCAATGTTCCATCAGGAGTAATAAAGTTAACATTAAGTGCTAATGACTGTAATTCATGGACTAACACTCTAAACGATTCAGGAATACCCGGTGTTGGAATATCCTTACCATTTTGAATTGCTGCATAGGTCTTAGTACGACCATTTATGTCATCAGACTTAATTGTAATAATTTCTTGTAAAGTATGTGCTGCTCCATATGCATAGAGAGCCCAAACTTCCATTTCCCCAAATCTTTGTCCACCATTTTGAGCTTTACCACCCAATGGTTGTTGTGTTACTAAAGAATAAGGACCTGTCGCACGAGCATGTAATTTATCATCAACCATGTGTGCCAGTTTAATCATATACATGACACCCACTGAGATTCGCTCATCAAATGGTTCTCCAGTACGGCCATCCCGTAGAATGACTTTACCATCTTTAGAAACTTCAGCTTCTTTCATAATTTCCGCAAGTTCATCATTCTCAATACCATCAAAGACAGGGCTCGCAAAGTTAACTCCTAATTTATGAGCTGCCATTCCTAAATGTAGTTCAAGAACTTGTCCAATGTTCATTCGTGATGGAACACCCATCGGATTTAACATGATATCAACTTGTGTACCATCTGGCATAAATGGCATATCCTCTTGAGGTAAAATCTTAGAGATAACTCCCTTATTACCATGACGTCCAGCCATTTTATCGCCCTCAGAGATTTTACGTTTTTGAACGATATAAACTTTAACAACTTCAAGCACACCAGGGGCTAAGTCATGTCCTTCTGAACGTTTGAAACGACGAACTGATTGAACAATTCCAGACCCACCATGTGGTACTTTCAGTGAATTGTCACGAACTTCTTGAGTCTTCTCACCAAAGATCGCAAACAATAGTTTTTCCTCAGGTGGTAATTCAGTATGACCCTTCGGTGTTACTTTACCAACCAGGATATCCCCCTCTTTAACTTCAGACCCAACTGTAACAATTCCGGTTGCATCTAATTGGCGGCAAGCCAATTCAGAAACGTTTGGAATATCACGCGTAATTTCTTCAGGTCCTAGTTTTGTGTCGCGCACTTCAATGTCATATTCTTCAATATGAATTGACGTATAAATATCATCAGATACTAAGCGCTCACTCATAATGATGGCATCCTCATAGTTGTAACCATCCCAGCTCATAAACGCAATAACAACGTTTTGACCTAAGGCAAGTTCACCATTCTGCATGGATGGACCATCAGCAATAACTTGGCCACGCTCAACTGTTTCACCCACTTCAACCAGAGGTGTTTGGTTAATACATGTGCCACCATTACTTCTTCTAAATTTATCTAATTCATAGATATCTAAATCTGTATCAGATTGAACTTCAATGCGCTCACTATCAACATATGAGACAACCCCTTGAGTATGAGATACCATGGCCATCCCTGAGTCGCGCGCAATACGATGTTCAATTCCTGTTCCAACATATGGAGCTCTTGGCTTTAATAATGGAACAGATTGACGCTGCATGTTAGCACCCATTAGGGCACGTGAGGCGTCATCATTTTCTAAGAATGGAATACAAGCTGTCGCCACTGAAACAATTTGCATTGGAGAAACATCGACTAGCTCGACTTCTGATGCATTCATCAGAATATTATCTCCCTTGTATCGTGCTACAACTTGCTCATTCGCAATTTGACCACCACTAACTTCATTGGCTGGCGCAATAACATAGTCCATTTCGTCGTCTGCTGATAAATAGACGACCTCTTCTTGAACTTTATTATCTTTAACTAAACGATATGGTGTTTGAATAAATCCATATTCATTAATCTTTCCATAAGAAGTTAAGTTAGAGATTAGCCCGATGTTTGGCCCTTCTGGGGTTTCAATCGGACAAATTCTTCCATAGTGAGAGTTGTGGACGTCACGCACTTCATAACCCGCTCTATCTCTGGTTAATCCACCAGGTCCAAGGGCTGAAATACGACGTTTATTTGTTAATTCTGCTAAAGGATTAATTTGGTCCATAAACTGAGACAATTGAGAACTTGAGAAGAACTCTTTAATAACTGCAGTTAAAGGACGAATATTTGTTAATGATTTTGGTGTTAGAGCTGATGTATCAGAAATTGACATTCTATCATTCACAACACGTTCCATTCGTGATAGACCAATTCTAAATTGATTTTGAATTAGTTCTCCAACGGTACGAATACGGCGATTACCTAACATATCAATATCGTCTTCTTGACCAATATCATCAATTAAATTTAGGTAGTAAGAGAAGAATGAATACAAATCACTCATCACGACTGTCTTTTTAGCTATAAATGGATCTGGTCCAATTACTTTAACAACATGGTCTGAATCTGGTTCAGTAACACCAATAATTTGGACTGCTGATCCAACCAAGACTAGTTCTACTTTCTTAGCAGCTTTGACTTGTTTATAAATAGTGTCTTCACGACGATTGGTTAGGATATCAATTTGTCCATCAACAATATAGCGACTGAAAATTAAATTGTCATTGTCATCTGCTAGATCTTGACCATCTACTAATACACGACCAATACTATAGAGTCTTGATCCATAGTTCATGACTGAGCGCGCATTTTCAACTGTAAGTTCAATGGTCTTTCCTGCAATGCCAGCATAGACTTTTACTTCGTCTAATTCTTTGGCTATGGCTTTTACTTCTGCTTTTGTTAAGACTAAACCTACTTCATAGATTGTAGAATCTGTTTCTACTTCTTGTGCTAAAATACGACCTACTAAAGCATCTTGATACTTCGTTGTGACAGTTGTTACATCAGGATGTGAGAACATATGAGCTAATGGGTACACGTCAATGTGTGATCCACTCTTTAATGCGTCTAACATTGCGTAGCGTTCGTCACGATTAATTAGGGTTCCTTTTTTGAGGACTACTTTAGAATTACCATCTAAGATATCATGGGCAAGTTCATTACCACTAGCTCTTGATGCAATGCCTAATTTCTTGTGTAGTTTATAGCGACCTGCTTTATTTAGGTCATATCTACGATAATCAAAGAATTTAGAGTTCATTAAACTGATAGCCCCATCAAGTGTAGGGATTTCATCTGCTCTTTGGTTTTCATAGACAACTTTTAATGCTTCTTCGGTTGTTTCTACTTTATCTGCTTGGATTGTATTGACGACTTCTTCATACGCTCCAAAGAGAGCTGTATATAATAGGATGTAATGATTTAAGAAAGCACGACTTTCTTCGTTTGGATCGATTAAATCTTTATTGACTGATAAGCCAGCTGCTTCTAAAAATTTGACAAAACTGGTTGTGTCTAATTCATCATCATTGTTCATTTTATCAAAGGATAGTCCTAAAGCTTTATATAGAACTGTTGATAAAATTGTTCGCTTGCGGTCAACTTTCATGTTTATAATACGACCTAAAGCTGCTTTCTTAGCATCACTTGTTAATTCAAGCCATGTTCCACGACTTGGGATTAGTTCTGCGTTAAAGACCTCTCTGTTTGATTTGTCATCAAAATCAATATTAAAGTACGCTCCAGGGGAACGAACAATTTGAGAGACGATGACTCTTTCAGAGCCGTTAATAATAAAGGTACCAGTATCTGACATTAATGGGAAATCACCAAAAAAGACGTCTTCCTTCTTCCGGATAATTTCGCCTGTTTGTCGATCGGTTATTAATAGCTCCATTTCAGCTCGCAATGGGGCTGCGTAAGTTGTTTCACGATACTTTGATTGAGCTGCTGTGTACTTAGGTTCATCGAACTTATAACCTAAGAAATTTAATTTAACAGTTTGTTGATGGTTACTAATCGGATAGATTTCTTCAAAAACTTCTTTTAGCCCTTCGCTGGTTAACCAATCAAAGGCTTGTGTCTGGATTTCAATTAGATCTGGTAAATCCAAAGTTCCGGAAATTTTTGAGTAGTTTCGACGTGCCGAAGCAGTGTTTGGCCGATCGATTTTATAGGGTTGTTTTACTGACATAAAACCGTCCTTTCTGATGACTTAAGCATAAATATGCCATTATATATTTATACTATTATGCAATTTATAATATTAACAAAGATATCGGTAATTGTCAAGATTATCGATTGCTGCGAATGATAAAGAATCCTTTATCTCTGTTTATTATCTCAACTTCACTAAAATATGTTTGAAGTTCTTTGATAGCTGAGTTTGCGCCATGACTCTTGCGAATAACAATTATTAATTGTCCAGTCTCTTTTAAGTGGTCATAACTATCTTTGAACATGGAGTAAATATTTTGTTTTCCCGTTCGAATGGGTGGGTTCATTAAAATCACATCATAGAGACCTGATTGTATTTTTTCACCCTGCCTAAAATCGACATCAACATTTTGTTTGATCGCATTTAGTTTTGATAATTCGACAGCGCGAGAATTAATATCAAAGCCACTAACACTGGTTTCTTCAAACATCTTCTTTGTCAGTATTCCGATAACCCCTATTCCTGATCCATAATCCAGAATCTTTCCCGTGAGTTTTAGTTTACTGATTGTTTCTAATAAGATGCGTGTTCCAGTGTCGAGCTTATCTTTTGAGAAGACACCATCATCACTAATGAATGAATATTCAACGGCCAAAAACCGGAAAGAGATTTCTTTCCGGTTTTCACGGCTAATTGGATTTTTATCGTAATAATGACTTCCCATTAATTATGGAAATATTACTTAACTTCTACTACTGCGCCAGCGTCTTGTAATTTAGCTTTAATTTCGTCAGCTTCTTCTGGCTTGATGTTTTCTTTAATTGCGACTGGTGCTGAGTCTACTAATTTCTTAGCTTCCATCATACCTAGGCCTGTGATTTCACGTACTGCTTTGATGACTCCAACTTTAGATCCACCAATTTCTTTAAGAGTTACTGTTACTTCACTTGGTCCTTCTTCTTCAGCTGCTTCTGCGCCAGCTCCTGCTACCATTGCGACTGGAGCTGCTGCTGTTACGCCAAATTCTTCTTCGACTGCTTTAATTAAATCGTTTAGTTCTAAAATTGTCATTTCTTTTAGAGCATCAATAATATCTGTGTGTGCTAATTTTGCCATTTTATTCTTCCTCCTTGGATTCTTC
>DUUI01000038.1 GCA_012841625.1 Erysipelothrix sp.
TAGTGCGTTTTCAAAGGTATGTAAGCGACCTAAAATTTTTAAGAAATAATCTTGAGTGCTTTGGACACCTAATGAAATACGATTGACACCCCACTTTCTTAATCTCTTTATTTTTTCTAAGTTAAGTGATTCTGGATTAGCTTCAAGTGTTACTTCGATGTCATCACTTAATAAATGAGACATTGAGTCGAACAAAAAATCAAGTTGCTCAATAGTTAAACTACTAGGTGTTCCCCCACCAATATATATTGAAGAAACTTCTTCATTAATATTTTTTAAATCATGTCTCAACTCTATTAAGTATTTTTCAGCTAAGTCGTTATTATAACCGACTCGAACAAAATCACAGTATCCACAAATATGATCACAAAATGGAATATGACAATATAATGATTTCTTACTCATAATCTCTTTGTTTAACTATTTCAATTTTGTCTTTTATAATTGTTTCTACATCTAAATCCAACATTTTTGCTAGTGTTAAAGAGTACATTAAAATATCAGCCAATTCAAAGGCTATATTATCCTTATTTTCTTGCATCATTGCTATTTTAAGTTCCAATGCTTCTTCCAAAATTGAATTTGTTAAAAATTCTATATTATCACTTTTATCCCATCCAAATTGAAGACGCATCTCTTCAATCATTTCATAAATATTATTCATCATCCATAGATAAAACAGCCATGAACGCTTCTTGTGGAATTTCAACACTTCCAACTTGCTTCATGCGTTTCTTCCCTTCTTTTTGTTTTTCTAAAAGTTTCTTCTTACGAGAAATGTCCCCACCATAACACTTAGCTAAAACATTTTTACGTAATGCTGACAAGTCTGCTCTAGCAACAATCCGACCACCTATTGCGGCTTGAATTGGAACTGTAAATTGTTGTTTAGGTATTAGTTTCTTAAGTTTTTCAACGATTACTTTTCCTCTTTGATGAGCAAAATCACGATGAACAATAATTGATAAGGCATCGACTTGTTCAGAATTCAACAAGATATCCATTTTCTGTAGGCGTGATGTGCGATATCCTATTAATTCATAATCAAGCGAGGCATATCCACGAGTTTGAGATTTTAGTCGATCAAAGAAATCAAACACAATTTCAACTAATGGTAGCTCATAAATAATGTTCATCCGTTTATCATCAATCATTTGCATATCGATATAAGTGCCACGTTTCTTTTGGCAAATATCCATAACAGCTCCTACATAATCACTAGGTACCATAA
This sequence comes from Erysipelothrix sp., assembly GCA_012841625.1. GTDB lineage: Bacteria > Bacillota_I > Bacilli_A > Erysipelotrichales > Erysipelotrichaceae > DUUI01. Next base: position 1,232 of record DUUI01000038.1, read on the forward strand.
TTGTTGCTTTAACAAAAGGTTCCTCAATCCTATCTATTAATGTTGGATCAGGCATTAGTGTCGGGTTATCTATTTTCTTCATACTTCCATCATTCATATGGACATGGAAAACAACCGATGGCGCAGTCGCAATTAGTTCTAAATCGTTTTCTCTTTCAAGTCGTTCTTGAACAACATCCATATGCAAAAGGCCTAAGAATCCACATCTGAAACCAAAACCTAATGCTTGTGATGTTTCTGGTTCAAAGCTTAATGAGGCATCATTGAGTTGTAATTTTTCTAGTGCTTCTCTTAAATCATTGTAACGGGTTGAGTCGATTGGATACAAACCGCAATAAACCATTGAGTTAAGCTTACGGTATCCAGGCAATGCTTCTTTAGTAGGATACTCTTTTAAAGTAATCGTATCACCGACATGAACATCTTGAATTGATTTTATTGTTGCTGCGATGTATCCAACTTCCCCTGTTACAAGCTCACTCTTCTTAACTTCAGTTGGAGTTCGTACACCAACTTCAATCACTTCATATTCAGCCTTTGTATTCATGAAGGTTATTATGTCACCAACTTTAACTCGACCTTCTTTTATACAAACAGATAAAATGACGCCACGATATGAATCATAAACGGAATCAAAAACTAAAGCTTTTAGAGGAGCATTAACATCACCACTTGGTGCTGGCACATACTTAACGATTGACTCTAAGACATCTTCAATATTGAGTCCGCTTTTAGCTGAGATTAATGGTGCTTCACTTGTGTCCAAACCGATAATGTTTTCAATTTCTTGCTTTACAAGATCTGGTTGAGCTGATGGTAAATCAATTTTATTAATGACAGGAACAATTTCTAAATCATTTTCAAGGGCAAGATAAACATTGGCTAATGTCTGTGCTTCTATTCCCTGAGCAGCATCAACCACTAAAACGGCTCCTTCACAGGCTGCCAATGATCGTGATACTTCATAAGTAAAGTCAACATGACCGGGTGTATCGATTAGATGAAAAAGATACTCTTGATTGTCTTTTGCTTTGTAGAGAAGTTGGACGAAGTTTAATTTAATCGTAATCCCTCGTTCCCTTTCAAGATCAAGCTGGTCTAAGAGTTGTTGTTTCATGTTACGCTTTTCAACCGTATAGGTATGTTCTAAAATTCGATCAGCTAAGGTCGATTTCCCATGGTCGATATGCGCTATAATTGAAAAATTTCGTATATTTTTTTGATTCATAAATTCCCCTATGTTAGTTTCGGTAAATGTCGTTTAATCATCGCAACCATTGGCATAATAAGAATTGTGATTGCGGCTTCGACAAAGCCTTGAAGTGAGTTTTGGATAAGTGCTGGCCAGAACATTGCTTGTCCTTTGAGGATAACCTCAACAACACCATAACCTAGTGATAACCATATTGCGCCAACAATAAATGGGACTGTCATTTTTAAAAGGTTATGATTAATATATTTATAAAGTAGATAAACAATAATATACATTATCGCTTTAATAATTAATGTGAATGGAGCATAGAATGCCCAAGCGGTCATCAAATCAGCAATTGCTGATCCTATACCAGCTCCAATAAAGAATTCAAACCGACCGGAAATTACCGCAAAACTAAAGATTACAACACCACCCAAGTTAAAGTAACCATCAACACCAATTAATGGAATCGTTATACTTAATGTAACCACAGTCACAAGAGCTGTAAATAAAGCATGTAATAATAACACTCTAGTTTTCATAGTTTAATCTCCTTAAGTTAAATGCTTGGTGATATCCGTTGTAGATATCTGAAGCCTTCTGTCTTTGTTTACCCTCAAGTTGACATTCTAGTACTTTAATCATTCCATTGTTTGTAGAAATTTCAAAATACTCAGGGTGTTCAAAGCGTATCGTTGAATGAGGTAAATCGGTCACCTTATCACCTAGCGAAACTTTAGTAAATTTAATACGTTTACCATTTATAAAGCTGTACCCGCAAGGCTCTTCAATCAGTGCTCTAAGATGATTATATACTTCAAGCTGGTCTCTATTAAAATCAATAAACTCATCTTCCCTTTTAATTGTCAATGAGAAAGTAACTTTTGATTCATCTTGTTTGACTGGTTCTATTTTATCATCAATAACATCTAAAATGCTTTGAGATAATAATTGCTTAGACGCTTGGATTAACTTCAACTCTAGTGTCGTTAGAGTGTCATTAATCTCTATGTCAACTTCCTTTGACTTATAAACTGGTCCAGCATCCATTTTCAGAACTGATTTCATAAGCGAAATACCAGTTTTTGATTCATTATTCATTATGGCATGTTGCATCGGAGCCCCACCTCTGTATTTTGGAAGTAATGATGCATGTATATTAATTACACCGAAATCTAAAATACTTTGAGGTAAGAATTGGCCATATGCACATGTAATAATCTTATCTGGTTTTAAGTCTTGAATCGTTGGTAGTAAATCTTTGATTTTCTCAGGCTGAAAAAGTGGTAGATCTTTTCGTAAAGCTACTTCTTTTACTTCAGAATAAACAAATTTTTTACGACGACTCATTTTTCGATCAGGCTGACAAACGACCCCAATTATCTCTACCTCATCAAGAGTTAATAAATGTTCTAGGACTTGTGCTGCAAAAAATGGTGTTCCCATAACCAATATTTTTCTTTTCATAAGCATAGGTCATTATAGCACAGAAATGGTTTCTTTGATTGAATCCATCACCTAGTTTTGATATAATTTTTTTACAAACCAAAAGGAGGATTAAGATGCCAAATATCAAAAACCAAAAAAAACGAGTAATCACTAATGCTAAGAGAACTGAAAGAAATAAGGCAACAAAGTCAGCTGTGAAAAATGCACTGAAAGTTGTTTATGATGCCGTTGAAAATGAAGATAAAGAAGTAGCAACTGCTGCTTTACATAGAGCATACTCTTTATTGGATCTGTCTATTGCTAAAAACTTACATCATAAAAATTATGTGTCAAGACAAAAATCTAGATTATCTAGAGCCGTTAATTCATTAAAATAGCCTTCATTGAAGACTATTTTTTTATTTTATTTTGACTGATTAATTGTTTGGATAATTCTAAACGGGCTGCATTTATTTCCAACTGATTTGAAATATAGGATGAATCTAAAATTGAATAATCATTTCTATCAATGAGCACTGAATGATCTAATTCATGATCTCTTGATGCGACATAAATAAATTGATTATCAATATATGAACCATCAGGTAAGAAGAACTGTAATGTGGCAGAATTATGTCGCTTGGAATTAATTAAATCTTGCCCCAACATAACTCCTTTTGAATTTTCAATTCCAAGCAGATTAATTACTGTTGGATAAATATCAACTTGAGATCCAATTGTTGAAATTGTTTGTTTAACATTGGTATTAGGCATATGAACTAATAATGGAACATTTGTCATCTGTTGGACTGTATATTCAATGTTTAAGACTTCTTCAACAGCCTCCTTTTGTCCCTGAGTTGAAGCATTTAAACCAAAATGATCACCATAAATCACAATCATTGAATTGTCATATAGCCCCTTTTGCTTAAGCCCATCAATAAACTCTCCTAAAACTGAATCCATATAGTGTAAAGATTCAAAATAATGTAAGGCAATATTCTCATCTTCATTTTCTAAGAATAATGTTTTATCCTTTTCAGGTATCACAAATGGTGCATGGGAGCTGAGTGAAATTAAGAATGACATCCACTTAGGTGATGATTTATCAAGATCTTCTATGTATTCAAGTGATTGATTAAAGAATATTTCATCATTGACACCATATGAAATGATGTCTCTTTCATCTTCATAGAAATAATCATCTGCATCATAAAAATAATCAAAGCCAAGTTGTTTGGTCATTACTTCACGATTATAAAAGTCTCCTACATTGGCATGGAAGTATGATGTATCATAACCACTTTCACCCAATAAATGAGCTAGGGAGTAGTAATCTTTATCGTATGCTTCTTCATATACTATTTGTTGTGTGCTAGGATAAAGCGAATTTAACATCGCAAACTCAGCATCAGAAGTATTGCCTCTGGCGACTGATTGATAAATATCCTCAAAATATATGGTGGAAGTTTCATTTATTAGTGAATTTAGATTTGGTGTAATTTCTTGATTTTGAATTTCAAGATTAATAGCTAAGTTTTGTAACGCTTCTATTTGAATAATAATTACATTACGATCCTTTGCGACTGATGTTAATGGTCCATTAATACTCTTAGAGGCATTGATAAGTGATTGTATGTCAAGTGGTGCTTCTTTTGTCTCATCTTCTCTTATAGAGGTCACAATGTCATAAGTGTGATACGTGAAAAATTCATAAGCTCTAATTGTTTTAGAGTGATTAGCAAATAATAATGCAATAGTTAAAACACTTAATGCCACACTTGATTTAAAGTGTGAAACCTTAAGTGATTTCATTTTAAAACTTTTATTCTTTCTAAAATACAGTATTAATAATGGTAAATCAATAATGAATAATAATAACCATACATTGATTAGTCCAGAAATTACATTACCAACTCCTGGCAATTGTTTAATTTGAGATTGCATAGTGATTGATAATAAGCGATTAAAATATAAGCAATATAAAACATCCGCAAACATTAAAATACTAAAAACTGCATAAAATGCAAAAACAATAAAATGTTTATATTTCTTTAAATAACGATATGAAATTAAGAAATATATCAATGAGATTAATGAAGTAACCGCAAAGACAATCCAAGTTTTATGTACGGCTTGCGTCATATATAAGAAAAGCAACGCTTTTAAATTTAGAACAATAAAGTAATACATACGGTTCCTCCTTATCGTTCTAATTTTATCATTATTCTTTATTCAATAACCAAAAGTGACTAAATTGTTAGTTTTCATCAATAATAATTTCTTGAGCAAGCCCTCCCAAAGCAGTCTCTCTTAATTCAATCGCAATCTTTTTACCTGTATAGTTCATTGTATTTACAACTTGATCAAAAGTCACTCTATTGGGTTTTGTTTTTAATAACATCTTAGACATTGCGACAGCATCAACCGCCCGTAATACAGCAGCAGCATTACGCTCTATGCATGGAATAATTACATATCCACCCACAGGATCGCATGTCAGTCCTAAATGATGCTCCATTGCGATTTCACATGCATATTCTATTTCCTCAAGTGAATAGTCATGGAGAGTCGCATATGCCGCAGCCGCCATGACACAGCCTACACCGACTTCTGCTTGACATCCACCCTGTGCGCCAGATATTGTTGCATTTTGTTTAATGATATTTCCAAAGATACCAGCCACTGCCAAAGCATCTATCAGTTTATCATGCTCAAATGGTTCATCGTTTGTATAGTAAGTCATCAGTGATGCCATAATGCCTGAGGCACCACAGGTTGGTGCAGTTACAACTTGACCTAAGGTTGCATTTTCTTCCATATTTGCATAAGCATACGCAATTAACTTTTGTCTTTTTGAATCACTTTCTACAATGTTTTCATACAATTCTTTTGCCACTCTTGGCATATTTAAACGACCCAATAATTGTCCTTCTTTATTAAGTCCGCGATGTACTGCTTGATTCATAGCTACTAATATTTCGCTTAAATATGGTTTAATGTCTGGTTCATGAAGATATACAAACTCAGATAAACTAATTCTATTGTCTTGTACATATTTTTTTATTTCTGAAAAATCTTTAAATTCATACACTTCTTTTTGGAAATCAAAATCTCGATTCAAAACTTTAATTGAACCACCTCCAATTGAATAAACAACCCATGATTCAAGTTCATTATCATCTTTAAAACCTTTGATTAAAAGACCGCTATCATAATCATAATCCCAGTCTAATTTAAAATTAACGGCACATTCAATAGGATCAACTGCCATTTTTATTGCGTGATCTGTATAATGACCCTTACCTGTTAATGATAATGAGCCATGTAAATCAACCTCAAAACGTGTAACTTCAGGATACTCATCCATATACAGTTTCATTGCTCTTTGTACTGCTAAGGTGTGTGAGCTCGATGGCCCCGATCCAATTTTATATAATTCTCTAAGACTTTCCATATTCCCTCCCATAGTTAATCATCCATAATTCAAACTCTAAATGTCGATCTAACACATAAAACTTTGTTTTTTGATCATAGAGAGCTAATTCATGAAGTAATTTTAAACAATCTTTTGGTGTTAAGTAATTATTTAAACGATTCATTAATACCCAAGCATAATTTGGTGAGATTGATAAAGCACGGGCTACATCACTTTGGGTGTAGCCAAACTGCTTTAAAACCATTGCCTGATACATCTGTCTTACTTTCGACGCTAAGATATATATTAATCCTCCAGTATCAATGTTTCTGGTTTTTAATTTTGCATAAATTCTTAAACTATCACTTATTCTTTTCTCGATAAGTGCATTCGATAAATCAAATAAAACAAGTTCACTTTCATCGACAATTAAATGATCTATCACATCCATTGTTATTTCACCATCATAAAGGGCCAGTTTTTCAATCGCTTGATGGACTGCTTGATATGAAGGCACTAAATTAGTTAGGTGTTCAAAAACTCGTTGATTTATATTAATGTTATTCTTTTTAAGTTCAATATTTAAAGCCTGTTTAATACTCTGTGGCTGACTATCTTCAAGAAAAATCAACTCACCCTTAGCTTTTAATGATTTGACAATCTTTTTCTTCGAATCAAATTTCAACCCATTTAGTGTTAAGATGAGCATCACGTCATCTGAGTCATTTTTAATTATTTCATTCATTACTTGTTCATCAGTTTCTGATAGCTTACTTTTTGAAGATAAAAACAAAGCGTTTTTTATAACAACCAATTTTTTTGGATTAAATAAATCTAATGAAATTAACTCAAATAAAACATCGCCTAAGTCAAAATTTCTCTCAGTTGCATCAAAAAACACAGGATTAACACCAAGTGTTTCTTTGTCTTTTTCAATTAATTCCGATACTACATACTGATCTGTTCCACTTATCAATTTAATCATAAATGTATTATATCATTTTATGAGTAAAAAGCGCTTGGAAGTTGAAATCCAATTGAGCCATCGCGAATAATTGAAAGTGATAGTTGAGTCTGAATATGTTTTAAAGTTAATTATATTAGTTTTCATTAATGTTTCTAAAACTTCAAGACTTGGATGATTATAAACAGCTGGATCACTTGAGATTATGGCATACTGTGGGTTTACACTTGAAATAAAATAGTCATCACTACTAGTTTTAGATCCATGGTGAGCTAATTTTAGAACTTTTGTGCTTAAGTGAGGATTTTCTAATATTAACTCTCTTTCAACATATTTAGAGATATCACCTAAGAATAGAAATGATTCATGATTAAACTCTATTTTAAATACAAGCGAATTATCATTGTCATTATTATATGATTTTTCACTTAGAAACTCTGTAATGACAAAATAATCTAATGTAAAATCACTCCCCTTCTGAGTGATTAAGTTCTTAATCTTAAAATCATTTTGCAACGATTCAATGTTCTCATTATGGTCTAAATCATCATGTGTAATAATTAAAGTGTCAATCTGACTAATAGCATACTGATGTAGGGTTCTATTAAGTTGATAGTAATTTCTTTTTCTTCCTGTATCAATTAATAAAACTTCTTTATTAAATGGTGCGATTAAAAGTGTTGCATCTCCTTGTCCAACATCAATGAAAACAACTCTAGTGAAGGCATTATACTGAGTGTTTGTGAAAAAGAATAAACAACATACAAACAATATAACCATTTTTTCTTTGACTTGAGTTTTAAAAACAAATAACGAAAAAATAAACAGTGAAAGTTGCCATGGCATTTTGCCTGTTATCGTTAAATCATATTGTTCTACAAAACTCAATATTCTATTAAACAACCCTAAAGTATTTGTAAACAGACTACTAATTAAAATAACTACACTTAACTTTCGGAAGTAATTAAACAGGAAGCTTTGAAATAAGCTCGTTTTATAGTTAATGGTCAGCTGAATTATCATCATTAGAAATGATGTTTTTAATTGTAAATACTTAGAATTTTCAACAATAAAGCTGGACAACTTAAAATAATATGGAAAGATAAAGACAAGTTGAGTATACGCTTCAGGATATAGAAACAAGCAAAATGCCATTTCTATCAAGGTTCTCTTATCTCTTTTAATA
>DUUI01000039.1 GCA_012841625.1 Erysipelothrix sp.
ATTGAAGTGCATCCTGTTTGAATTGTTGGTCATAGTGCTTAGCCATGATTTGTTCCTCCTAGTTACTATTCTAACCTATTGGGAGAACTCTAAGTTTATTCTGTCCACTTTTTATACTAGCACCACAATAATAAAGCTATTAAACATTTATTTTTATTATAAAGTGAATCAATACTATCGTATTAGTGATATTTTTTTATTTGTTTTAAATCTTATCATTAGTGTCACTCTTATTATCTTTAATCATCTGTGGTCAAGCTTTTTTGTCCTTAGCTTTTCTATGTATCTTATTTATTATGGCATTGAGCTCATTCTCTTAGCCTTTAGAGATAAAATGATTAAGCTACCTAGCTTTATAAGTGTGATACTTCCTTCTCAATTTGTACGATATTTAGATGAAGGGCGCATTGATGCCAGTGAAGTAAGTGATTATTCAAAGAGTGACAAAACAGTGAATATCTATGTTTACTTAGGTCAAAGATTACAAGACAAAGTAGGGCATGTTGATATTGGTTATGAGAAAACTATTTATTCTTATGGAGCTCATGATCCATTTCATCGACATAAATCTTTTTTATGGGGAGATGGGGTTCTAATTAAATCTGATGAAGAAAAGTTTATTGAAACTTCATTAATGGGTGAAAACAAATCGATTATCAAATTTGTTTATCACTTAACTCAAGATGAGAGGCAAAAGCTTGAGACACAAATTGAGAAACTATTAAATCAGAGTATACATCTTGATTGGCCACTTGATTTAGAGAAAGATTATTTAACAATGCTACTTCAGAATATAGGACAAGAGAATATTTCGTTTTATAAATTTGAAGAAAGTTCAATTTTCAAAACATACAATTTACTTAAAGTAAACTGTGTACTTATGGCTTTTTATCTTTTAAATAGCTCTCAAATTAAGTTATTTGATATACAGGGTTTGATTACACCTGGTTCTTACTATGAAACGCTCATGTATATTTATCGATTAGAGAATTCACCAATCAGTGATATGATTGTTTTAAAAGAGAAAGCTTTACATTAATTTATTTTAAAGTAGAATGATTCAAGGTGATGAATGAATGGAAAGTTTTATAAAGTTTTTATCAGCTTCAAATTATAGAAAGAAATTAGACACAAAAATTGATCTAACAGACAAAGAAATTGTCGACAATGTAACAAAAGTTGCTTGGCCATCAATTTTTGAAGCTCTTTTTATTGCTTTAATATCGAGTGTCGACACGATTATGGTAGCCACGCTTGGGGCATTCGCAATCTCTGCGGTTGGTATTGTGAATCAACCTAGAATGTTAATGTTGGCACCTATTATGGCACTTAATATGGCGGTCACAGTTATTGTTTCTCGACGAAAAGGTCAAGACAATAAAGAAGGAGCCAATCAAATACTTCGCAATGCGATATTACTGTGCTTTGGTTTAGCTTTAGGATTAAATCTATTAGGTTTTACCTTTGCTGAGCCATTATTAGAGTTTGCTGGAGCAAACGCTGATTATATTGCTGACTCAATTATTTATTTTAAAATCATATGTATAGGTAACTTCTTTTATTCTTTATCATTAACGATTACGGCTGCTCAAAGAGGGGTAGGTAACACGAAGATCTCAATGGTAACTAATTTAACAGCCAATCTAGTAAACATTGTATTTAACTACTTATTAATTAATGGAATATGGATTTTCCCAAGATGGGGCATAATGGGAGCAGCAGTCGCAACTGCAATTGGAAATATCGCTGCCCTTGTACTTGCTGTTTATTCAGTGATACATCGTAGTGATTTCTTGTTTTTAGATTTAAAAGAGAAATGGACTATTCAAAAAGACAATGTAAGACAAATATTAAACATTGGATGGCCATCAATTATTGAACAAGTATTCTTAAGGATTGGTTTCTTTACATTTGCGAAACAGGTTTTCTTATTAGGGACATTGGCATCCAGTTCACACCAAATTACTATGAATATTATGCATTTATCTTTTTCAGTAGGAAATGGTCTAGCTATTGCATCAACTGCATTAGTGGGTCGTTCACTTGGACAAAAAAGAACTGACCTAGCTAAATTATATGGCAAGTCAGTTCAACATATCGGCAGAGTTTTTGCTATTATTTTAGCTTTAATAACGTTTGTTCTTAGATATCAATTCATTTCTTTATACAGTGATGATCCAGAAATTGTTAGAATCACATCTGAATTATTTATTATCTTAGCAGCAATGCTTTATTTCCAAATGTCACAAGTCATAACCATAGGTTCCTTAAGAGGGGCCGGAGATGTCCGCTTTGTAGCAGGATTATCAATGGTTTCGATTATGCTTGTTAGACCCGGTTTAACACAATTATTTGCCTATAACTTAGGTTTTGGAATCTTAGGGGCCTGGGTTGGCACCTTTATTGACCAACTTATTCGATGGGGTGCATCACTGCTTAGGTATAATTCAGGGAAATGGGTTAATGTTGAAGTTTAGTCACTCATGACTGAATCCTCGTAGATTCTTATATTATCCAATTCAATAATACTAAAGTATGCTTTTGTGGCATGCTTTTTAATTTCGCTTTCATCAATTCCAAGTTCTTGTTGATATTCATTAATGATTTCAATACCATTATCTTTCTCAGTTTTATTATGAACAACAACATTTTTTGCTGACGCGATAATCTTATCCTTCGAAGGGATAATTCCTTTACTTAAAATCAATCGATCACCTTGAGTAACATCTTTTAGTGGGAAGGGGTCTAGAATACTACTTTCGATAATAGCAGAAACTTCTTTATTCTTAATCAGATCAAATGTTTCTCCACTTATAGTGATTTTATGTGATTCACTATGTGTTTTATAAATCGATTGATAGAACTCAACCCATTGTGCACTTACATTTTCTTTAGAATAGTAGTCACTAATATCTTTAGAATATTCTTTGGCTTTTTGATACATGTCTGTCTTTTTTGATAGTTCTTGTAACGCTTCCACAAACTGGTCATTATCATTGCCTTTAAAATACTTATTAAATAGTATGTCTTCATATAAATCTAAATTTCTAAGCAATAGTGGTACTTCCACATTACTTGCTTCAAGAATTGCCATTGGGAATAATTCATTATATGATGGCATAAATAAACAATCAGCTATGTTAAACATATGATTCATTTGTTCACGAGGAATAATATTAGTGAAGGTAACATTGCTTGGTGGGTTTTCAACAACATCTTTAAGTTCTTTATACCCATCAGTAATGGCTCCAAAAGAAAAACCTCCAGCCCAAACAAATTGAATATCTGGACATCTCTTGGCGACTTCAACAAAATCTAGAACACCTTTGCGGGTTTGAACTTGACCGACACCGATTACTGTGAATTTATCTAAATCTAAATCAAATTGTTCTTTTGTTTTAATAATCTCTTCGTCAGGAAGAATATAAAAATCATCCTTTGAGACATAGTTAGGAATGTACTTGATTCGATCTGGTGTTATACCGAAAGTTGTTAATGGCTCAATAAAAATTGGATTAACAACAACGAGATAGTCTGCTGATTTATAGAAATCTAAAAAATACATTTTAAAAATATCCATAATCGGTTTTGGGAATTTAATACTACCTTGAAGTGTTTCTGGTAAGAAGTGTACATGCATAACTGAAATGGTGTTACTGTTTTTGATTCTTAAATACATAAATGGATCAATTTGGTGAAAGTGATTAATATCTCCGTCTTTTTTTGAGTTCTCAGTAATGACAAACACTTCTTGGGTCATTTCTTTCAGCAGATTAATCTGCTCCTTGGTTGCGGATGCGACACCTTGACCAGAAGGCTGTGATGTCATGTGCAACATATTTATTGTTAGCTTTTTCATAAATCTAGTTTATCCTAATTCGAAAGAATGTTCAATTACTGTTCTTACAGTTAACTTTGTGTAACTTTTTGTGAAAATCATCTAGATTTTAGGTCTTATGTGTACTATAATAAAAGAGGTTAGTTAAATAGGAGGAACAATTGAATGTCTAATAACAAGAATTACATGACAATTGATGGAAATACAGCTGCATCGCATGTTTCGTATGCGTTCACTGAGTTTTCAGCCATTTATCCGATTACTCCATCCTCAACAATGGGTGAATTAATCGATGCATGGTCGTCTCAAGGGCGTAAAAATCTTTGGGGTAATGAAGTCAAAGTTGTTGAAATGCAGTCTGAAGGTGGAGCAGCAGCAGCTGTTCACGGTGCTTTACAGGCAGGAACATTATCGACATCTTTCACAGCGTCTCAGGGATTATTATTAATGCTTCCTAACTTATATAAATGGGTTGGAGAGCTATTACCTGGAGTCTTACATATTGCAGCTAGAAGTATCGCAAACCGTTCACTTTCAATCTTTGGTGATCATAACGATATCTATGCAGCACGTCCTACTGGAGTGGCGATGATTTCATCTCACTCAGTACAAGAATCAATGGATTTAGCAGGTGTTGCACACTTATCTGCTATTAAAGCGTCTTATCCATTCATTCACTTCTTTGATGGATTTAGAACTTCTCACGAAATTCAAAAAGTTGAAGAAATTGATCTTGAAGCACTTAAAGGCTTAATTGATCAAGAAGCTTTGGAAAAATTCAGAGCATCGGCACTTAACCCACACACAAATCCTGTGACTCGTGGTGGTGCAGAAAATGATGATATTTCATTCCAAGGTCAAGAAGCTGCGAACTTACATGCAGCAAATGTCATCACAGTTGTTGATGATTATATGAAAGAAATTTCAAAACTAACAGGTCGTCATTATGCACCATTTGTGTATTATGGACATCCTGAAGCTGACAGAGTCTTAGTTGCGATGGGTTCTGTGACTCAAGCAATTGAAGAAGTTGTTGATGCAATGAATGAAAATGGCGAAAAAGTTGGTCTTATTAAAGTTCACTTATATCGTCCATTCTCAATTGAACATATTAAAGCAGTTGTCCCTGCATCTGTTAAGAAGATTGCTGTCTTAGATAGAACTAAAGAACAAGGTGCTAGTGAGCCTCTATACTTAGATGTACATCACGCTTTATCAAATCATAATGATATCGAATTAATTATTGGTGGACGTTATGGATTATCAAGTAAAGACACTCAACCAAATGAATTAAAAGCTGTTTATGATCACTTAAATGCTGAAAATCCATTTGATGGCTTTACAATTAGTATTATTGATGACGTTACTCATAAATCACTTAAAGCTGATGAAAACTTTGAAGTCAAGAGAACTTCTTCTGGAGCTATCTTCTTTGGTTTAGGTTCAGACGGAACTGTTTCAGCTAATAAATCATCAATCAAGATTATTGGTGATCACACAGATTTATATTCTCAAGCATACTTTGCCTATGACTCTCGTAAGGCTGGAGGAGCGACTCGTTCATTCTTACGTTTTGGTCCAGAACCAATTAAGTCAACTTATTATGTTAAAGATGCTGACTTCATCTCTTGTTCACTTGATTCATATTTAGTTCGCTATAATATGCTTGATGGACTTAAGAAGGGTGGTACTTTCTTATTAAATACAACCTTTACAGAAGATGAAATTACTGATCGTTTACCTAATCGTGTAAAAAAACAATTAGCTGATCGTGATGCTAAGATGTATATTATTGATGCAACTGAAATTGCTGAAGAAATTGGTATGGGTCGTCATACAAATACAATCCTACAATCATCTTTCTTCGCCTTGAACCCTCAAATTATTCCTTATGAAGATGCCTTAACTTATATGAAGGATATGGCAACTCAAACATATGGTAGTAAGGGACAAGACATTGTTGAACTTAACCATTTAGCGATTGATAAAGGAAAAGATGGTTTAATTGAAATTCCAGTTGATCCAGCTTGGAAAGAATTAAGTACAGGCCGCGTTATGGCTGCAACAGGGGATTCATATTATGATGACTTTGTTAATCCAATTAACGCATTAGAAGGATATGATGTTCCAACATCAGTATTCCTTAATGAAGGTATTTTAGATGGAAGCTTCCATAATAACTCTGCCTTTAATGAGCATCGTGCAATCGCAACGAATGTTCCTGTCTGGTATCCAGAGAATTGTATCCAATGTGGATTCTGTTCATTTGTTTGTCCGCACTCAACGATTCGTACTTTCTTATTAGATGAAAACGAAGTTAAGAATGCGCCAATGGAATTTGAAACACTTAAACCTGTTGGTAAGGGTGTTGATCACCTATACTACCGTGTTCAAGTCTCTCCAGACAACTGCGTAGGATGTGGATTATGTTCTGTTGAGTGTCCTGGTAAAGCTGGTAAGAAGGCTTTAGTTATGAAGGATATTCACGAATCATTAGAATTCGCACCACTTGCTAATTATATTTTTAAAGAAACACGCTATAAATCAGAATTCTTTCCAACTGACTCAATCAAGGGTTCTCAATTCTTAATGCCTTACTTTGAAAACTCTGGAGCATGTGCCGGTTGTGGTGAAACTCCTTACTATCGTTTAGCGTCACAACTATTTGGTCGTGATATGTTGATTGCTAACGCAACAGGTTGTTCTTCAATCTATTGTGGATCAACTCCTTCAAGTCCATTTGTTAAAGATAAACAAGGTGAGGGTATTGCTTGGGCTAACTCATTATTTGAGGACAATGCTGAATACGGATTTGGTATGAAGGCTGCTCAAGAATTTAAATCAGCTTCAATCTTAACAATTGCTGAAAAACTTCAAAAAGAAGAAGCTACTGCTGCTGACTTAAAAGAAAAATTAGCAGAGTATGTTGGAGTTAAGGGCAATCGTGATCAAGAAAGAGAAGTTGTTGGTGATCTTGTGACTCTACTTAAGAATTCAGATTCACCTATGGCTCAAGAATTACTTGCTTATGAAAGAGACTTGGTTTCTAAATCAGTCTGGATCATTGGTGGAGATGGATGGGCATATGACATTGGCTTTGGTGGATTAGACCACGTTATTGCTAATAATCTAGATGTTAATATCCTAATTCTTGATACAGAAGTTTACTCAAACACTGGTGGACAAGCATCTAAGGCTTCTCCAACAGCAGCCATTGCTAAATTCGCAGCTTCTGGTAAAGAGACAGCGAAGAAAGACATTGGTATGATTGCTATGACTTATGGTCATGTCTATGTGGCATCAATTTCTATGGGAGCTAATCGTGTTCAAACAATTAAAGCCCTTAAGGAAGCTGAAGCATACAATGGGCCTTCATTAGTTATTGCTTATTCTCCATGTATTGAGCATGGTATTAAGGGTGGCTTAAGTAATCACCAAATTCAACAAAAGATGGCCGTTGAAAGTGGCTACTGGACATTATTCCGTTACAATCCAGACAATGAAGAGAAACCTCTAACAATTGACAGCAGAAAACCTGATTTCACGAAGTATAAAGACTTTGTTCTAACAAATCGTCGTTATAATCAACTTGAATCAGTCAATCCTGAGCATGCCGATGCATTATTAACTCGCTCTGCTAAGGAAGCTGAAAGACGTTATCGTCAACTAGTTAAGTTCTCACAACCATTTGTTGATTAATAAAAATTAATAGTTAGGGACTGGCAACAGTCCCTTTTTTAAACAGGAGAAACAATTATGATAGAGGTCAAACATTTAACGAAAAAGTATGGAAAACTAGTAGCTGTGGATAACATTAACCTAACAGCTTATGATGGGCAGATTACAATATTGTTAGGTCCTAATGGTGCAGGGAAATCAACCACCTTAAAATCCATTGTAGGATTACTCAGACATGAAGGTGATATTTTTATTGATGGTTATGAAAATACAAGTTTAAAAGCTAAGAAACATTTTGGGTATGTGTCTGAACTTCCTGCATTTTATGACTTACTTACCATTGATGAACACTTAGAGTTTATTGCCAAGGCGTATCAATTAGTTGATTACTCGCAGCGAAAAGAACAATTGTTGAAACAATTTGATTTAGAAGATAAAAGAAGTAAGATTGCTAAAGAACTTTCAAAAGGGATGACTCAAAAACTTTCTCTTTGTTGCGCCTTATTAATAGACCCACAAACAATCTTAGTTGATGAACCAATGATTGGCTTAGACCCATTAGCAATTGATCAGGTATTGAAATCTTTAGTGAGTTTAAAGAATGAGGGCAAGGCAGTCTTTATGAGTACACATATCATCGATATGATTGATGATATATGGGATGTTGCTTATATAATGGATAATGCTAAAATTGTCAAAGTCGTGAATCGAGATGAACTTCAGGAGAACCAAAGTCTTAAACAATTGTTCTTTGAGTATACTGGAGCCAATCATGAATAATACAGATGCGATCTGGTATCTTCTTAAAACTAAATTCATGGCCAGACTTCGTAGTTTATTAAAAAAGCCAATTGTATTATTAATTACAATTGCTTTACTTGGTTTGATGGTTTATAACATTTTTAGTTATCTAACAAGTGATATAGGTTTAACGAATTCATTTCTAATGAATAGTGCTATTTTTAATTTAATAGGTGGTTTAGTCATTTTCATCACGATGATAGTTTTTGTAGTGAACAAGACATCAGCTTTAGTGTTTGAGAATGATGCAATATTCCTATTCACTAGTCCTTTTTCAAATAAACAAACCTATACATACTTAATTTTTCTTACATTACAACAATCCTTAGTGTTTGGGGTTGGTTATGTATTTTATATGCTAATCTTCTTTTTTCAAATTATTGATGGACCAGCTCATATGTTAGGAATTGTAATATCTGTTTTTCTTCATTTCTTACTAGTGACGATGTATTTTAATTATGAGTATATCCGAAATGCTGTATATAAAGACGTAAGAAGTATATCAAAGATTCCAATCATCATTATTTCTGTGATTATAGTAGTATTATTTGTCAATGCACTGAACTTCGAATTTACATTCAGCTCAATTCAAGAGTCAATTTTCCATCCACTTTTCAAATATATGCCATTTATTGGCACTTTCGGTTGGATTGCGAATGCCTTTAGAATAGGGGATGTATCAGCACTAATTCCGATAGGTATTATTCTATTAATAATATTTGTATTTACGACTCGTATGTTTAAGATTGAGGGCAATTTTGTTGAGAAAGCTCTTCAAGATGCTGAGTATGCTTCAGCCATAAGGCGTAAGGCTGAGTCAGGCAGAACTGTCGAAACAATTGATTCAACCAAAGTCGAGTCTAGAAAAGTGAAGGGATCATTCTTAACTGGTGCATGGGCATTATTTTCCAAACATGTGCTTGTTATTCGTAAAACACGACGATATCTGCCTTTTGGAATGTTAATGTTTGGAGCTGGTTATTCAGTTTTGGCGATTTTTCTTCAAGAGATTGAAACGTTTAAAATTCTTATTATCTTTAGTTTGATGTTTGGTAATGATGCTAGTACTTTTCTAATGGATGAACTTGAAAAACCATTTATTTATTTAATTCCTGATTCTGAGCTAAAGAAGATTAGTTCAACATTATTGATTCCACTACTCAGAGTCATGTGTCTACTTCTTCTGTATTTTGTGATCCTTGTATTCTTGGGTGAATCAATCATCGATTCAATTATTTATCTATTGTTTGTTAATTCAACCTATATGATTATTACGGCTGTGGATGTTTTAGTCATAAAATTCTTAAAATCGAATTCAAATGTTATCATAAAAGTGTACTTAAATATTATTTTATATGTTATTGCTCTTTTACCAACCATTGTTTTAATGGTGTTAATGTTTGTAGTGATGGATATTACGAATTTTAATTTACTATTTGTTGGTGGAATGATATTTAATATAATTATCTCTTTAACTATTATTTATTCATCGAAATCAATCCTAAAAGGAAATAATTTAGCTGCCTAGTGTGCCCAATGTGGTATCATAATAGGGTAAAGGAGTCGATTAAATGCGAATAGGGATTTTTTCTGATGCATATCTACCCGTTATTAATGGTGTTGTAACATCAATTGAGACATTGCGCAAAGGTTTACTTCGTGAAGGCCATGAAGTTTTTATTGTGTCTAATCATGGAAAAATATATGATATTGAATATAAGGATAATGTGTTATTACTTCCTGGAATTAAACTATCATTTCTTTTTGATAACAAGCTTTCTAATCCAGTTCAAAATCGAGCATCTGAAATTATTAAACAGATGAATCTTGATTTGATACATGTTCAAACTGAGTTTGGGGTAGGAATTTTTGCTCGAATAATTGCCAAGAAAGAGAATATTCCATTGATTTATACCTATCATACAACGTGGGAAGATTACACCCACTATATTAATCCGCTTCATTTAAAACCTGTTGAGAGTATTGCTCGAAAAGGGGTTGCGATATTGTCTAAACAATTAACAAAACCTGCTCAAGCTATTATTACGCCATCGTCTAAAACTAAGGAATTGCTCCATGAATATGGTGTATATCAACCAATTCATGTAATACCGACAGGTGTTGATTTATCTCGCTTTAAAATGAATGATACGATTCAAAAAGAATCAAGCGACATCCGCCAAAAATATGGCGTTGCCAAGAATGATTTACTGCTAGTTTTTGTGGGTCGTTTAGGTGAAGAAAAAGATTTAGAGACAGTTGTTCATTCAGTCTCAAAAATAGATAACCCAAGACTTAAATTTATGATTGTTGGGGCTGGCCCGATCTTTGAGAATTTAAAGAAATTGATAAAATCTTTAAACCTTGAGTCCCGTGTCTTTTTAACCGACAGAGTCCCTAATGATCAGATTGCTTCCTTTTATCATGCAGGAAATGCGTTTATCTCTGCATCAATGACAGAAACCCAGGGCTTAACTTTTATTGAAGCTATGGCTTGTGGTTTACCATTATTTGCTAGTGATAAAGAAGTTTTACTAGATTTACTACAGGAACAAGAGAATGGTTACTATTTCCACAGTGAAGAAGAGTGTATCGAAAAATTACAAAAGTTTATTAATTTATCAGAGAATGAAAGACTATTGCTATCTAAAAGGTCACTTGAATTAGTTGAACCATATAGTGATAAAGTCTTTGTTGATTCAGTGGTCGATTTATATAAACGAGTTATTAATCAAAAAGAAACTGATTATGTCATTATTGGAGTTCATGACAATTTAATTGAATTCTCTAATGGTCTGCATTTTGTTCGCATGTTGCTGGACGCAGAGATTATAAATCAGTATGAATTACAAGAAGATAGGATCGTGAATATAAAAGAAATGTCAGAATTAAAAGAAAAAGATTTAATCCAAAAGAAGATGAGCAAGTCACTGACTCGTTTAACGTATCATGATTATTCAATCCAACAGATGAGAGAATACCTTTCAACAATTGAACCTTTTAATCAAGAGCTTGATGAAGAAGTACTACAATCTTTGCAGAAGAAGGGCTTTCTTGATGATGAACGTTTTATCTATGAATTATTAGAGCGATATCAGGAGCGCGGGTATGGACGTTATCGAATTGCTAAGAACTTTGAAAAGTATCAGTTTGATGAAGCACTTGTTGAGTTAGTGATGGAAATTGTGAGTAGGAAACAAGAAGTTCAAATGAAAGAACAATTTGAGAAGGCCATTAATTCTAATTTAAAAGGATCAACAATAAGCGTCAAGAGTAAGATTTCTGATAAGCTGATTCGTCAAGGGTTTGAAGCATCAGATGTAACTGAGCTGCTGGCTAGTTCAGATATAAAGTATGATGAGACTGATTCATGCCGGATTGATTTAAATAAACTTAAAAGAAAAGAAACTGATCCCTTTATACTAAAACAAAAACTCAGTCAAAGAGGGTATAAAATGGATAGTATTAAAAAAGTGATGGGAGAACAGAATGATTAAGATAAAAGATTTTGAAGAAAGACAAAAAATTGAAGCTCCACTATTAATTGTAGGATTAACTAAAGGGGTTTCTAATAATGGACAACCATATTTATCTTTAACTCTACAGGACAATTCGTCTAGTATCGAGGGTAAGCTATGGGATGTTAGCGAAGAATTATCGGCAAAGGTCCAACAAGGTCATATAGTTGAAGTGGTAGCTGATGTTATAAAATATCGGAATAATTTACAATTAAAGATCCAATCACTAGATATTAAGAATCAAAAGGGATATCAACTGAGTGATTTTATTATGACTTCATCAATTCCTAAAGAACAATTATCGAAAGAGATTTTTGAGTATGTTGATTCAATTGGGGATGATATTTTAAAATCAGTTGTAACAAAAACAATTGAGTCAGTTAAGTCTCAATACTTTGTTTATCCAGCAGCAACACGTAATCATCATGAGTTTGTGGGCGGACTTGCGACTCATACATTAGAAATGTGTAAGCTAGCTGATAAAGTGTTGGAAGTATTTCCCCATATAAATCGCGATTTATTAATGTCGGGAATCTTATTGCACGATGTTTCTAAGATTGAGGAATATGTATCTCCAGTTGTTGTTGAATATTCGACGCCAGGAAAATTACTAGGTCATATTTCAATGGCACAAGCTAAAGTGTATGAAATTGCGACACACTTAGGTGTTGCTGAGTCTGAACAAGTAATGTTGCTTAGACATTTGATTTTGAGTCATCATGGTGAGTATGAATTTGGCTCGCCAGTACTTCCATTAGTTGTTGAGGCTGAAGTCTTGAATATCATTGATAATTTATCAGCCCGAGTGTATATGTTTGAAAAAAATACAGAATCAATTGATGAAGGAGCCTTTAGTACTAGAGTCTTCTCGCTTGAGGGCAGAACTATTTACAAACCACAGTTTACGAAAAAAAATCAGGATTAGTCCTGATTTTTTAGTATCATTGTTTTAATTTCATTTAAGTCTAACTCATTGGATGAGAACTCTATCTTAAGGGTATCATTCTCATCATATCGAGGAATCAAATGAATATGGAAGTGAAAGACTGTTTGGCCAGCGACTTCATTCATATTAGTTAATACATTAAATCCAGTAGCACCAAGGTTTTCTTCGATTTTTTTGGCAAGTTGTTGAGTCACTTTGAACATTTTACCGATTAATTGTGAATCAGTTTCTAGAAAGTTCTTCGTTTCAACTTTTGGAATAATTAATGTATGACCTTTAGTTGTTTGAGAGATATCTAAGAAGGCGAACACTTCTTCATCTTCATATAGAATGTGAGCTGGTATTTCTTTGTTAATAATCTTTTTAAAAAGTGACATTAGTTATTTGGGAAGAAATCTGATAATTGTTCGTTCGCTTTAATGCCATCATAGATAGCCTGATCGTATACTTCAAAGTTAGCAGCTTTGAATAAATCAACAATTACTTTGCTTCCAGCTTCTTGATCAGCTAGGAATACTTCTTTATATTCTTCTGTAAGTGCTTCATTGTCATCTTCAATTAATTTGACAACATAGAACTTAGCTTCTGTGACATCCATTAATGGTGATTTTGTAAAGTTTTTTAATAAACCTTCTTCACTTTCGATAAAGCGTACGACAACATCGTCCAACTTATTTTTGGCTATAACGGTTGGTTCTTCACGACTGACACCATGATTACTGGTTGTTCCTAATTCGTCTAATACATCCGCAATGCTTTTGCCATCATTTAATAAATCAATGGCATTTTGAGCTGTTTCTTGTGAATCATAGTATAGGATATTGAGTTTTACTGGATCAGCCTCAGAGATAATAGTATCTTTATTGTCTTCAAAGTAATTTTCAAGTAATTTTCTTTGTCGAACAGCAGGGATAAAGACTGTTTCAAGTAATTCTTCATCATCACCACTACCGTAATATGCTTCAAAGTAATCCCCAAATTGTTCTTTACTTTCTTCTAACATCTCTTGAGCTTCAGCTCTAATTTCATCTGTTAGTTCAACTTTAGATTCAACGAGCATGTTTTGTGCATCATTGATAATAATTTGTCCCACTTGTTGGTAGCGTAACATATTGTAAACTTCGCCTTTTGTGACTGAAGTGTCTTCAATCTTGAATAGAACATCATCTTTATCAGAGATTTGAGTGGATGAATTTGAAGAACAACCAACTAAGATTAATAAAATTGTTAATAGACTTATAATTTTTTTCATTCTGTTATTCTCCTAACCCGTAAGAGGTGCGTAGCTGTGCTTCGAACTCTGGATTGTCTGAGAAATCAAAGTTTAGAATCTCAGCCTGTTTGAATAATGCTTCACCTTTTAATGAAGGATATAGCTCTTCGAGTAATTGTAGATAGGAAGCATCTGCTGATACATCTGCGAAATCATTTGAAGTGATAAGAATTTTATGAAATCCTGATGGAGATTCAACCCAATCACTGATTTCACCCACTTCTAATTTGAAGGCTGCATCTTTAAACTCATCATGAAACTGAATTGATTTATAGACAAGTCCTAACGAGCCTTGTTGTTGCGCTGAATAAGTATCCGTTGAGTACTCAGTTGCGACTGTTGCGAAGTCATCCGTTTTTAGAGCTTCATCAACTTCTGCCATTTTTTCTTCTACATATCTTTCTTGTTCTGCTTCACTCATTGTTGAATCTTGTGGAACAGATACTAAGATATGAGACATTATGACTGGATTTTCTTTTTCAATAAAGTCGTCTTTGTACTCTGATTCGAAATAATCTTCGACCAATGTTACTGCTGCGCTTGCGTTTAAGTAATAATCGACTAGCTCAGAGTCTTTTGAATAACCCATTGATTGAAGAATTTGTTCGATTAATTCTTGTGCTTTTTCTTCACCTAATTGTGATTTGTAATAAGCAATTGTTTGATCTGATTCTAGTTTTGCTTCAACTTTTTGATCTTCAGTGTAATCATAAGTCCTTGATAATACTTCACGTTCGAAAACCATTGCTGCTAATGGAGCTTCATAACGATCTTTAAGTTCTTCGTATAGTTCATCAGCTGTGACATTAGTATTGTTGATTGAATATACTACATCTTTGCCGTCTGCTTTTTTACCTGAAACTACACCTGTTTGTGAATTGACTATGACAGCGATAATTCCTGCTATAAAGACGATAGAAATTAATCCGACATACCAATATTTTTTAATGTAATCTTTCATAGTTACCTTCCTTTAATTATGCGTTGCTTAAACATTATACTTGATTTAGAATCAACATGCAAAGTATATGTGAGCCACCTTAAATTACACTTAAATGGTATAAAAACAATTATAATCGTCTAAGAAGTTAGTTAAAGCTTATTATGTTATAATACATGAGTGAAAAAAGAAAGGGATACTATGTCAAAATTAGTCATTAAAGATTTGCACGTCTCAGTAGAAGACAAAGAGATTCTTAAGGGAGTCAATTTAGAAATTAATTCGGGTGAAATTCACGCCTTGATGGGACCTAATGGTCATGGAAAATCAACACTTTTATCTGTAATCATGGGTCATCCAGCATATACAGTTACATCTGGTTCAGTTGAATTTGATGGTCAAGATGTTTTAGAAATGGAAGTTGATGAGCGTTCTCAAGCTGGTTTATTTCTAGGGATGCAATATCCTCAGGAAGTTCCAGGAGTTACTAACTCAGACTTTATGAAAGCAGCATTAAATTCAAGAAGAGAAGAACCAATTGGTTTATTTGAATTTGTTAAACAGATGGATGGCGCAATAAATCGTCTTGATATGAAGGAAGATTTGGCCCATCGTTATTTAAATGAAGGTTTCTCTGGAGGGGAGAAAAAGCGTAATGAAATTTTACAAATGATTTTATTACGACCAAAAATCGCAATGCTTGATGAAATCGATTCAGGTTTGGATGTTGATGCGCTGCACTTAGTTGCGGATGTTGTTAATGAAACGGTTAAAGATCATGAGTCTGGAGTTTTAATTGTGTCTCACTATGAGCGTTTCTTCCAACAAATTCATCCGTCTCATACTCATATTATGATTAATGGTAAGATTGTTCATTCTTCGGATGGCTCTCTTGTTAATAAGATTGATAGTGAAGGGTATGATTGGATTAAGAATGAATTAGGCATTGAATTTAGTGAAGCCACTCAAGAAAAGAGAGATCCAATTATCCTTGAGAGACTTGTTGTAAAGGAAACAGCTTAGAATGGAAAAGTTGAATATTGATTTGACTGAGAGTCAATTGGTTTCTGTCGCAAACGATGTTCAAGCTTCTTATAACATTACTGTGAGCGACAAAACAGATATAACTTTTAATTTTCCAGAGAATTCTCATGGAAATGTATTTATCACTTTATTGGGTGAGGGAGATTTAGATCTTCAACTTATCTTTGGTGATTATTCAAATTGGAGTTATTTAATTTTAAATGAAAGTGATCATGCTCTTAATATCAAAGAAACGGTTACTTTACATAAAGAAGCATATATCAAAGCCAATTATGGTGAATTATCAAATGGGCAACATGTTAAAAACACAAACTTTGTCTTAGATGGGGCTCATTCTCATTTAGATGTTCGTGGCGCAAGTATTGCTTTTGGCGAACTTGAATGGCATATGTCTGCTCTTCATAGAGCGAAAGATTCTTATGCGATGTTACAAAATTATGGCATCGTCTTTACTGGCGGTCGTTTAACTTTTGAAGTTTTGGGTGATATTGAAAAAGGACAGTCACGTTCTAAAACACACCAAATAACTAGAGTTATGAACATGGATGAACAAGTGAGAGCTCGTGTTTTCCCTAAATTAGTCATTGATGAAAATGATGTTGAGGCAAGCCATGCTGCTTCAGTTGGTCAGCCTGATCCAGAAGCCATATATTATATGCGTTCTCGTGGATTAAGTTTAAAGGAAACACTACAACAAATGACATTGGGCTATTTACTGCCGATTGTTGATGTCATTGAAGATGAAGAGGTTAAGGAACAGTTAGCACAAAATATATATAGTAAGGTGATGCAGTAATGTTTGATGTCGCAAAAATTCGTCAAGATTTCCCAGTTCTAAAGAGGATGATGGAAGATAAACCACTTATCTATTTTGATAATGCCGCGACAACGTTTAAACCACAAGCTGTGATTGATGCTGTAACTAATTATTATGTGAATGAATCTGTAAATATCCATCGTGGTGATTATGCTTTAAGTCATGATGTGAGTAATCACTTTGATAATGTGAGAAAACAAGTAGCCGATTTTATTGGTGCTTCTCAAAAAGAAATTGTGTTTACTTCAGGGGCTAGTGAAGCATTGAATATTGTTGCTAATGGATATGGAATGAAATACCTTAAAGAAGGGGATGTCATTTTGACGACGGAGGCTGAACATGCTTCCAATATCCTTCCTTGGTTTAATGTGGCTAAGAAAACGGGTGCTATTGTTGAGTATATTCCAATGGATAGTGAGGGCCGTTTAACGATTGAAGATGTTCAATCAGTGTTACATAATCGGGTAAAAGTCATTGTTATTGCGCATGTGTCAAATGTCTTAGGATATGTTAATCCTATGAAGGAAATTAGCCAGTTAGCTCATGAAATTGGGGCTATTGTGGTTTGTGATGGTGCCCAGTCGGTGGCGCATATGCCAATTGATGTGAAGAACTTAGATGTTGACTTCTTTGGGTTTAGTGCTCATAAGATGTGTGGCCCAACTGGTGTTGGTGTGTTATATGGTAAGTATGAACTGCTTGAAATGAGTGATCCGCTTCTATATGGTGGAGGGTCAAATGCTCGTTTTAACACTTGTGGAGATGTTTTACTGAAACACTCACCTGATAAGTATGAATCAGGCACACGTAATATTGAGGGTGTTCTTGGGTTTGGTGCAGCGATTGAATATCTTGATTCGATTGGGATGGAAAAAATAGCTGAGATTGAGCGTGAACTTCATCAGTATTTAATGAGTAAGTTAAAAGAATTGGATAATTTGATTATCTATAATCCTGAGGCTGATACAGCTATTACAGCATTTAATGTTAAAGGGATATTTGCTCAGGATGTGGCAGCATATTTAAGTACATTTGGAATTGCTTGTCGTGCTGGGAATCATTGTGCCAAGATCTTATTAGAAGTATTAGGGACCAATGAAACATTGCGTTGTTCTTTATATTTCTATAATACAAAAGAAGAAATTGATACTTTTGTTGATGTTTTAAAAGATATAACACTTGAAAAAACAATCGACATGTATCTGTGAGGTGATTATGGAAAAATATTTAAGTGACCCATTATTTCTTAGAGAAATTATTATGGATCATTACCAAAACCCTCGTAATAAGCATTTGTATGAAGATGGTGAACATTTTCATGAAAAACATATGGTCATGGATTCGTGTATTGATGATATTACAGTCCAGGCTAAGATTAAAAACGGAGTGATTGATGAGGTCGTATGGGATGGTACAGCTTGTGTTATCTCAACTGCTTCAACTTCAATTATGACGAACCTACTAAAGGGTAAGACTGTTGATGAAGCGATGGCTCTAATTCAAACCTACAATAAAATGATTAACCTTGAAGACTATGATGTTAATTCAATGGCTGAGGCGAATGCCTTTAATCAAGTGGGTAAACAGGCAAATCGTATTGGTTGCGCGACTATTGGATGGCGAGCCATTACGGACATTATTGTAGAAAGTGAGGAACAAAATGTCTGATAGAGATTTACTACCTTCAACCGAGTATCAGTATGGATTTAAAGATGATGTTGAAACTGTCTTAACGACTGGTAAAGGGATTAATGAAGATGTTATAAGACAAATTTCATCCTTCAAGAATGAACCTGAATGGATGTTAGAATTACGTTTAAAAGCGTATCGTGCTTTTGATAAGAAACCAATGCCTCAATGGGGAGCTGAGTTAAATGATATTAATTTTGATGATTTTATCTATTACTCAACTTCTAGTAATAAAATGGAAAAGAAATGGGAAGATGTTCCTGAAGAAATTCGAAATACATTTGATCGTTTAGGTATTCCTGAAGCTGAAGCTAAATATCTTTCCGGAGTTAGTACTCAGTATGATTCCGAAGTTGTCTACCACAACATGCTAGGAGAAGTTGAAGAAAAGGGCGTTATTTTCCTTGATACTGATACTGCTTTAAGAGAACATGAAGAATTATTTAAAAAGTATTTTGGGACAATTGTTCCATATACTGACAATAAGTTTGCGGCTTTAAATACAGCTGTTTGGTCTGGTGGTTCATTTATTTATGTACCTAAAGGTGTTAAATTAGAAAAACCACTCCAATCATATTTCCGTATTAATGCGGATAATATGGGACAATTTGAGAGAACTCTAATCATTGTTGATGAGGGTGCTGATGTTCACTATGTTGAGGGTTGTACAGCTCCAATTTATAAATCAGATTCACTGCATGCGGCAGTTGTTGAGATTATTGTTCATAAAAATGCCAAATGTCGTTATTCTACCGTTCAAAACTGGTCAAATAATGTTCTAAACCTAGTGACTAAGCGTGCGAAGGTTTGGGATCATGGGATTATGGAATGGATTGATGGAAATATTGGTGCTCGTATTACAATGAAATACCCTGCTTGTATTTTAGCAGGCGAGGGTGCTCGTGGTATGACAATATCAATTGCGGTGGCTGGTCAAGGTCAAAACCAAGACGCAGGTGCCAAGATGATTCACTTAGCTCCTAATACTCAATCAAATATTATTTCTAAATCTGTGGCTCGTAATGGTGGTGAAGTTAACTATCGTGGTATCGTTCACCATGGTAAGCGTGCTTTGGGTGCCAAATCTCATATTGAGTGTGACACTTTAATCTTAGATGAAATATCACGTTCTGATACATTGCCAGTCAATGTGGTTGAAAACAATCAATCAATTATTGAGCATGAAGCGGCTGTATCAAAAATATCAGAGGAACAATTATTCTACTTGATGAGTCGTGGGTTAAATGAGGAAGAAGCGGCTGAGATGATTATCTTAGGTTTCTTAGAACCGTTTACTCGTGAGCTTCCAATGGAATATGCAGTTGAGCTTAACCAATTAATGAAACTTGAAATGGAAGGGTCAGTTGGATAAGAAACACTTGCGAGAAGTAAAGTGGCAACAAAGAAGGGTTTTTCCTGACTCTCTAAAAGCACTTTATGATCAAAAGATCTTAGAAAGACTAAAACCAATCCTAAGTGATTATAAGAACATTAGTACTTATGTTTCAATAAAAGACGAGATTAACACTCGTCTTTTAATCAGTTGGTTACTTGATAATAATAAAACAGTTTGTATTCCTAATACAAAAAACAAACTCATGACAATGAACGTATATGAACCTGAGAACAGCATGACGACCAAAATGGGTCTTATTGAATCTAGAAATTCTACAGAGATAATCCCTGATGTTGTTGTTGTGCCACTGTTAGCTTTTAATAATAAAGGCTATCGGATTGGCTATGGTGGTGGTTACTATGATCGCTATCTCGCAAACAAGCATGTATTAAAGGTTGGTCTTGCGTATTCCTGGATGTTAGAGGAATTTAAAGAAGATGACTTTGATGTTAGGATGGATATCATTGTGACTGAGAATGAAAATCATACGTTTACTTAATGGTAAGGATGTTTAGCTAAACATCCTTTTTATTTTAGTTTATCATTCAAAATAATTGGATTTTAAAGTTCATAATAACCTTTGTTTAGACTCTATTTCATCAATTAATCCATTTTTAGATTACAGTTTTGTCACTTTGCATATTTGTTCTCTTAATTAACGTATAATACCCATAAATAGACGTCTTATAAAGCCATGCATTTACTATGTTTTTACTAATTTTGTTATAAGGAGAAAGATATTAAGAGAAAAATTCTACATGTTGCATCTGATGACACAGTGAATGTTCAAGCGCTGTGAATAAAATTACAGATAAATAAAGGATGAGTTGGAATTTGAATTAGGATTTGATTAAATAGTAACTAACATTTAAACGAGGAGGAATTATGAGAAAGTTATTAGGATTAGCGCTATTAGCTTCTGTTTTATTATCAGGATGTACAATTAAAAGTGAAGAAGTGAATGATAAAGCAGTCGAAAAGATTGATGATGAAAAAGAATTTGTTTATGCAGAAATTATTGAAGATGGTCACTATGCTCCAGTTATAGAAATAGGGTATCCTTCATCTATTTTATTAGACCGAGTAGATAATCAAATTGAGAGGATAGTGTTAAATTTTGAGTCTCAAGATGCTGAATTAGTTCAAGCAAGATTAGATGAAACTAAAAACCAACAGTTAGAGTATCATGGGAAAGTAATTAGTACATTTATATTATATGATTTTGTTGAAACAGAGGACACAATTTCATTAATTGCATATGCAAATAGATATAAACTCGATTCTGATGGATTTGTGGATAATATTTATACTTATGTTTTTGATAAAACAACTGGAAATCTATTAACTGATGAAGAAATCTTGGCTTTAGTAGAATTGGACATCGATCAAATTGTTAGACTAATGAAAGACATTCAATCAGCAAATGAAGATGAGAGTATGAAAGGTCGAATAGATTATCAAATCAGCCAGGAAAGCTGCAGCACAGATGAATCAATGTATGATATGTGTGAGTCGTTGGTTGCTAATAATCGTTTCTTTGTTA
The DNA here is from genome assembly GCA_012841625.1 of Erysipelothrix sp. Lineage (GTDB taxonomy): Bacteria > Bacillota_I > Bacilli_A > Erysipelotrichales > Erysipelotrichaceae > DUUI01. The sequence continues at coordinate 21,484 of DUUI01000039.1, forward strand.
CTGCACAGAAACATCTAGTTGTTGCTCTTGAAAAAACATGGATTAAAACAGATGTATTAGATCCTGAGGCTGTTTATTACACCTTGTTAGAGATAACTTCAGCCGATAGGTAGTGAAGGTTTTGACTTAATGTAAAAGACAATGAAAGAATGCTTCACATATTTTCACATAATGTATACACATTAATTTCACACTTGTTTTTTATACTATAGTCACAATAGAAATATTGAGTGGGGACTGTTCCCCAGACCTTCCTTCCTTGTAGTAATATAGAAAAAGAAACACCGCTCGAGGTGTTTTTTTGTTACATCGCAATTCGCTTACAAATGAAAGAAATTGGTGAATTCTTGGTAGGGTAATGTAAGGTTTCTACTTCATATTGTTGTTTCTCTTTTTTATGATTAATCCATAATTTTACAGCTTCTGTTTCCTGTGATCCACCTGGGTGTCCAGGATAACAAGTTATGATTAAATAGGAGTTAATCTTCAGTAGCTGATGAGCTTTTGAAAGACTAATCAGTGTACTATCTTTAGTTGTTTTAATTTTTTTGTTACCACCTGGAAGATATCCTAAATTATAAATAATTAGATTAACATAAGGTTTAACATAATTATTAATATTTTGATGGTCATCATGGATATAAGTGATATTATCAAAATCTTTGGTTAATTCCTTCGTTTTGTTAATAGCAACTTCTTGTATATCAATAGTGAAGACATGTTTACTCTTTTGTGCTAGAAAATAAGTATCTCTTCCATTACCGGCCGTCATATCAATTGATAGCCAATCTGATTGAATTATTGATTCAAATTTTTCATGAATTATTTCATTGTTGTTTTTCATTAATCATATCTCCTTGTTGTAAATTGTATTTTGCCATCGTTTTATCAATTTGATTTAGTACTGATATTTTATTAGTCGTCCATTTTGGTCCGACTAATTCACTCACAACAGGATCTCCTGTTAGTCTCATGATGACTGTTTCTTGTGGGAGCAATTGGAGTTGTTTAATTGTAATATCAACAAACTCATCTTGAGTTAAGAGTGGGTAAGGATCTTTTTTGTAACGATATGCTTCTAGTGTATTTTTAAGTATCTGAAACATATGAATCTTGATTCCATCAACTTTTAAGTCAGCACAGTATTGAGCAGTGTCTAGCATCATCTGTGGCGTCTCATTTGGTAAACCATTGATAATGTGCAGGGTTGTATGAATATTTGCTTCTTGGAGCATCTTAACAGTGTCAGTAACGATTTGGTTATCATGTCCTCGATTGATGTAATAGTTAGTTATTGGATGAATCGTCTGAAGGCCAATCTCTATGTATAAGTCTTTATGTTTAGCTTTCTCTTTAAAATACTCTATTTTTTCTTTATCTAAACAATCTGCTCTGGTCGCAATAATCACAGCAATTATGCGGTCATCTTCAAAAAATGGATCATAGAGTTCTTTGAGATTTTCTAAAGTATCATAAGTATTTGTGTAAGCTTGAAAATAAGCCATACCTAAGCCATCAGGCCATTTATTTCTCATTACTTTAAAGCCATCATCAATTTGAGCCTGAAGCGTACCACGAATAATAGTATCACCACTTCCTGCAATGGAACAAAAGCTGCAGCCCATAATGCCACGCTCACCATCACGATTCGGACATGTAAAACCTGCATCCAACGGAATGCGGAAACATTTTTGATGATATTTTTGTCTTAAGAAATAGTTATATGTATGATAACGCTTATTGTCATCACTATATTTAAAATCATGTTTCTTTTTCATGTCTAAATTATAGCATATTGTTAAAAGAGTGTTATAATAGCACAGTTAAAAAGGAGGTCATATGTCACATAACAAAATTATAAACTTAGCCGTCATCGCACACGTCGACGCAGGCAAGTCCACATTAGTAGATGCTTTTCTAAATCAATCAGGAATCTTTTCTGAACATGAAATACCTGTTGATCAAATAATGGATTCAAATGACCTAGAACGTGAACGAGGAATAACCATTTATTCCAAAAACTGCTCCATACAGTATAAAGATATTAAGATAAACATCGTCGATACACCTGGCCATGCTGACTTTTCATCTGAAGTAGAACGAATCATTAAGACAGTCGATACTGTTATATTATTAGTTGATTCAGCTGAAGGTCCTATGCCACAGACCCGCTTTGTATTAAAGAAAGCATTAGAAGAAGGCTTAAACCCAATTCTATTTATTAATAAGATTGATAAAAAAGATGCACGAGTGAGTGAAGTTGTCGATTTAGTGTATGAATTATTTATTGATTTAGAAGCTAATAATGAGCAACTGGACTTTCCAATATTATATGGAATAGCCAAAGAGGGAATTGCTAGAAAAGAATTAGATCAAGAGTCGTCTGATTTACAACCACTCTTTGAAACCATCGTCAATCATGTTGAGCCTTATCCTAATTATGATGATCAACCTCTACAACTTCAAATCTCAAGCTTAGCCTATGATGATTATGTAGGACGCTTAGGAATTGGACGTATATTTAAGGGTACAGTTAAAAAGAATCAACATCTTGTTGTCATAGATTCTCAAGGAAATCAGTTCAAAGGAACTGTCTCAAATTTATTTAATTATAAAGGTCTAAACAGACAAGCAGTCAGTGAAGCATTCAGTGGTGATATTGTAATGCTCTCAGGCTTTCCTCATATATCTATTGGGGATACGCTCTGCGTTGTGAATCATATTGATCCATTACCACCAATCTTAATTGAAGAACCAACTTTATCGATGAACTTTATGGTTAATAGTTCCCCATTTGCTGGTTTGAGTGGAAAATATGTCACATCACGAAATATTAAAGAAAGATTACAAAAAGAATTAGAAGTTAATGTGGGTCTAAAAGTTGAAGAAACAGAGTCAACAGATACGTTCAAAGTAAGTGGTCGAGGCGAATTACATTTAACGATTCTTATTGAGAACATGAGACGAGAAGGATATGAACTTGCCATTTCAAAACCCCAAGTTATTTTTAAACATGATGATAATGATCGTCTTTTAGAACCAATTGAAGATATCATCATTGAAGTACCAAATGGATTTAGTGGGTCTGTCATATCAAAACTTTCAATTCGAAAGGGTGAACTCTTAGATATGGAAGAAAAGGAAAAAATGACTCATATGACATGGAAAGTTCCAACCCGTGGTTTACTGGGCTATCGCTCAGAATTTATTAATGATACTCATGGAGAGGGGACAATGGTCAGGCATTTTAGAGACTTTGAAGACTATAAGGGCGATATTGATTTTAGAACCAATGGATCAATGGTTTCTGTTGCCACTGGAGAGGCTATGACTTATTCTATCTTTAACTTACAAGAGCGTGGTAGTTTCTTTATTGGACCACAAACACAAGTTTATGAGGGCATGATTGTAGGACAAGCATCTAGAGATATTGATATGGAAGTTAATCCTACTAAAAACAAAAAAGCAACAGCTATTCGCTCTTCAGGAGCTGATGAAGCAATGAAACTTGTGCCTCATCGTGTCTTAACATTAGAATCTGCGATAGAATATATTAAAGAAGATGAATTAGTCGAAGTCACACCTGAAGCAATTCGTCTTCGAAAACGACACTTATCAGCCACAGCTCGAAAACGAGCCAACAGATAGGAGAATTGATTTGAGTAAAAAACGTGCTATAACGTATGAACATATCCATACTTGTAAACAATCAGGTGCCAGAACAGGTATTTTGCATACGCCTCATGGGTCTGTTTTAACACCAATGTTTATGCCAGTTGGAACCCTTGCGACTGTTAAATTTTTAAGTCCACAAGATATTAAGAATATTGAAGCAGGTGTTATTTTAAGTAATACCTATCATTTATGGTTAAGACCTGGACCAGATGTAATTGAAGCAGCTGGGGGCTTAAACACATTTATGAATGTTGATAATCCAATCCTAACTGATTCTGGAGGTTTCCAAGTCTTTTCACTGGCTCATATGCGGGAAATAAAAGAAGAGGGAGTCCATTTTAGATCGCATTTAAATGGCGACAAACTTTTCCTATCTCCTGAAAAAGCCATTGAAATTCAAAATAAATTAGGCGCCGATATTATTATGTCTTTAGATGAATGTCCGGCTTACCCTAGTACTTATGAGTATATGAAACAAAGTGTTGAAAGAACGACTCGTTGGGCTAAGCGTGGTTTAGAGGCACATCAAAAAGAGGGTATTCAATCTTTATTTGGGATTGTCCAAGGAGGAGAATATCCAGATCTTCGCCAACAATCAGCAGAAGATTTAGTGGCCATGGATTTTGATGGTTATAGTATTGGTGGAACATCAGTTGGTGAAGATAAAGAAACCATGAAAAAAATGGTTGACTATGCGATTGTTCATTTACCACAGGACAAACCAAGATATTTAATGGGTGTTGGTGCTGTTGATGATATTCTAGAAGCAGTTAAGCGTGGTGTTGATATGTTTGACTGTGTTTTGCCAACTCGTATTGCTCGTCATGGTGCAGCGATGACTTCTCAGGGACGTATCAATATCAAAAAGAAAAGTTTCGAATATGATTTTGGCCCACTAGATCCAAAATGTGATTGTGAGACTTGTACCAATCATACGAGAGCTTATTTAAGACATTTAATTAGAACGAATGAAGGCTTAGGAATGAGACTTATGTCTATCCATAATTTAAGATATTTAATTAATCTAACCAAAGAAATTCGAGAGGCCATTAATGAGGATCGATACCTTGATTTTATGCACGAGAAATTTACTGACTTAAACTTATATGATAAGGATGCCAAAGGATTCTAATGAAGACAAGTGACTTCTCTTATCATTTACCAGAACAGTTGATTGCTCAAAGTCCTATCGATAAGCGCGATCAATCAAGACTAATGGTCATAAATAAAAAAGACAAATCAATTAATCATAAACATTTCTATGATATTTTAGACTATTTAGGTGAAGAAGATGTTTTAGTCATGAACAATACTCGTGTTATTCCTGCTAGGCTATTTGGTATTAAAGATGGCACTGGTGCCAAAGTTGAGGTCTTAATTTTAAAAACAACAGGAAACATTATTGAAGCCTTAGTTGGTAATGCGAAGGTTGTCAAAGAGGGAACTATTATTACTTTTAAAGAGGGTGTTTTAAGTGCCAAATGTATTGAGGTCAAAGATGAAGGGATTCGTATTTTTGAATTTGTTTATGAAGGTATCTTAATTGAAAAGCTAGAAGAGATTGGCCAGATGCCTTTACCACCTTATATTCATGAGCAGCTTGAAGATAGTGAACGCTATCAAACTGTCTATGCGAAGATCAATGGATCAGCCGCAGCCCCTACAGCAGGTTTGCATTTTAATAAAGACTTGTTATCACTCTTGAAAGAAAAAGGGGTGCAGATTGTTGAAATAACACTCCATGTTGGGTTGGGTACATTTAGACCTGTTAAAGTAGATGATGTGAGTAATCATGTCATGCATTATGAAGACTATGAAATATCACAAGACTCAGCAAGACTTCTTAACAAGGCTAAAAAAGACAATAAAAGGATTATATCTGTTGGAACAACGACGACTCGAGTTTTAGAAACTCAAATGATGTTGTATAATGAGTTTAGGGCACAAAAGAGCAGATCTAATTTGTTTATTACTCCAGGCTTTAAGTTTAAAGCAGTTGATGCTTTAATTACCAACTTCCATTTACCTGAATCAACCTTGTTAATGCTGGTTAGTGCTTTTAGTAATAAAGAGTTTATTTTAAAAGCATATCAAGAAGCAGTTGACCAAGAATACCGTTTCTTTAGTTTTGGAGATTCAATGTTTATCTATGGCTAGACGAAAAAAAGTAAGTAAATACGTCGAATTATTTGATGAGACGATTAAGAATTTAGAGGGTAAACCTAAAATTCTAATACAAGCTTGTTGTGCTCCTTGTAGCTCAGCAGTTTTAGAGCTGTTAGCAGACAAATTTGAAATTGTCTTATTTTTTAATGGACATAATATTTATCCATATGCTGAGTACGAGAAACGATTAAATGAAGTAAAACGACTTGTCGATATTGCTCGTGCTGATTTTAATGCGACTATTGAACTAATTGTAATTAATCCACAAATTGAACAGTACAATGATAAATTAGCATTTGGAGCTGATCAAAAAGAGGGTGGGACTCGCTGTGCAGCATGTTATGGTATGCGCTTGAAAGAGACATTAGACTTTGCGGTTGAAAAGAAGATTGAATATGTGACAACTGTCATGACTATTTCTAGACAAAAATGTTCAAAAAAGATAAATAAAACGGCTGAAAACTTAATGCCACATTACCCTCAGCTAAACTATGTCTATTCAGACTTTAAGAAGAGACATGGTAACACAAGAAGTACACAACTTTGTAAAGAATATGATTTATATCAACAACAATATTGTGGGTGTTCATATTCACTCAATGAGTATTATCAGCGAATTAATGATAAAATTGTCTAAGGAGGACAACAAACAAATGATTAAAACTGACTACAAATTAAACAACAATATTCTAATTCCTAGTATTGGTTTTGGAACCTGGCAAATCCCGGATGGTGATGATGCTTATAATTCAACCTTATGGGCTTTAGAAAATGGATATCGCCATATTGATACGGCGTATGTTTATCGCAATGAAAAGAGTGTTGGACAAGCTATCAAGGATTATGGGCTAGATCGCTCTGATGTCTTTGTGACAACAAAACTTAGCGCAAATATTAAGGATTCAACACTTGTTCGAGAATATGCACTAAAATCACTAGATAATCTAGGGCTTGACTATGTTGACTGCTACTTAATTCATAATGCTCGTCCATGGTCAGATGGCATTGAAGGACATGATTACTTTGAAGAAAATGTCGCTGTTTATAAAGTAATGGAAGAACTTTATGATGAAGGAAAAGTTCGCAGTATAGGAGTTTCAAACTTCTTAGTCAAAGACTTAGAAAACTTACTCGAATACTCAATGGTTATTCCAGTCTTAAACCAAATTAAATTGCATCCTGGTTACCTACAAGAAGATATTGTTGAATTCTGTGAGAATCATCAAATTCTAGTAGAAGCTTACAGTCCATTTGCGACGGGCAAGATATTTGGACATGAAGATATTATGAAACTTGCTCAAAAACATAATAAGACTGAAGCACAAATAATCTTGCGTTGGATTTTACAATTAGGCCATTTACCTTTACCAAAATCAGTCACTAAAGAACGCATTATATCAAACCTTGATGTCTTTGATTTTAACCTTGATGATGAGGACATGAAAGTTATGAATAATTTCAAATATGAAGCCCAATAGGGTGCACCTTACGATTCTGTCTTAGAAAAAGAAATAAAAGGTAAAAAAAACGGATATTTCTCCGTTTTTTGTTATTTATTAGAGTTTTTAATGACTTCAACCGGTTCAACGACATCCGTCGTAACTTTTGTCATAATGATATCAGTAAGAGGTTTATCTTGGCGATTTGTTTGTTGACTTGCAATCCAATCAACTACTTCAATACCTTCTATTACTTTACCAAATGCGGCATATTGACCATCAAGATGAGGTGAATCTTGATGCATAATAAAAAATTGTGAACCAGCACTGTTAGGGTTCATCGCACGAGCCATAGATAAGACTCCGCGAGAGTGTTTTAAATCATTTTCAAAACCATTTGTTGAAAATTCTCCATCAATTCCATAACCTGGTCCACCCATACCAGTTCCAGTTGGGTCTCCACCCTGAATCATAAATCCAGGAATAACACGATGGAATATCACATTGTCATAAAATCCTTGTTGAACTAAAGAAATAAAATTGTTCACTGAGTTTAAAGCAATTTCTGGGTATAGCTCCACAACGATTTTTTTGTCATCATTAATTAATATTGTTACTGTAGGTTTGTTCATATATTCTCCTTTTTTACCTTTATAATCATGTCAAAAATTAAGTAGTAAATCAAGGTTCATGCTATAATTAAGGGCGGATTGGAAGTGACTATGGAATTAATATATATACTCACAGTGATCATTACTATGGCATTGGTCCTGTTCTTAATAAAAAAATATCATTTGACAAAATATCAAGTCATGATATTTATATTACTTGTATTATTTTGGAGCTCAGTTATTGTCGTTAGAGCTTATCGAAAATCATATGCAGGAAACCCAATTGATAAAGGGGGCTTAGCTTTAAGTGCTGCTGCTGCCGCAACAATTGCTTCAGGATATGGATTTATATCTATATTCGCACGATTTTCAATTTTTTATTTGTCGGATCTATTTCATTCACGTAAGTTAATGATTGGTTTAGGTTTAGTAATTATAGGTCTAACATCATACTGGGTCTTTATTGATCCAAATTACACATCACTCTTAATGTCGAGCTTAGCATTAGGAATAGGGGCCTCGATGCTCAGTTTATTTAATGTCTTTTTTGCTCAAACATTTACACCAAAACAAGCCATGATGTCGGTTTCCATTTTATCAGTCGCACCTTTATTGGCTGAATTTATAATGTCAGCCTTTCAAGCAGACTATACAATTGTTACTCAAGAAAACTATTCGATGCTCTGGCTCTTATCAGCAGGCTTAGCGGTTATTTCATTAATATTCTTAGCCTTTGTGAAGGATAATAAAGAACCAGGAAGAGTTATGACGAAAGCTTCATTAAAGTCTGTTTTATCAAATAAGAATATTTATTTCTTTGGCTTAATAGCAGTCTTAGTCTCACTTATTAAATTTTCAACTTCTGGAAGTAATATCATAACTTACTTCCAATCAGACATTATTAATATGAATTCAACCATGGTTGCCTACAGTGACTTTATGTTTTCAGTCTCTCAATTAGTAGCTGGTATATTAGCTGGTTTAACAATATCAAGAAGAATCGGACTTAAAAATACCTTGCTTCTGGGGGTTGTCTTAGGAATTGTTTTTACAGTTATTCTATTAATCTCACATAATGATTGGATGTTATTCTTAACATCATTATTATCAGGATTTGGGTATGGCTTAACCTATAATTCATTAATTGGGCTGACCCTACAATCAGTCGACGTAAAACTAAGAGAAATGAATATGGCCATTTTCCAAACATTCTTCGCGATTGGGATATTCTATGGTGATTACATGTATAAAATGATTCTCTCATTTATTGGAAACGTCTCTGAATTACAGATGTATAATTCAGTCTTCTGGGTGATTCTATTCTTAAGTGTCGTCCTCCTCTTATTTACAGCATTTGGCATTAATTATGATGAAAGGAACAATTCACATGAACTTAATCACAGTGTATAACAATGATCCAGAATTAATCTCTGGTGAATTTGACATATTTTTATTAGCAAGAGAGGGGCTTAGTTCACATTATCAACATGAGACGACCAATTTAATTGATACCATCGAGATGATTCACAAACAAAATAAGAAGGCTTATGGCCTAATTAATCGTTTCATCTTTGAAGATGAGATGGATATTGTCAAAGAGAGAATGAATGAACTGATTGATTTAGATATTGATGGTTTTGTGGTTAATGATTTTGGTTTATTTTATATTTTAAGAGACTTAGGATTTGAGAAACCAATCTCATTAGTAACTAACACAACCATGACTAACCATCTAGAAATTCGGGTTTTAGCAAACCAAGGATTTGATAAAGTTCTGACAGCGCGTGAATTAACCTTTGAAGAAATTATTGAACTCGCAAAAACAGTCGCAGACTCAATGATTGTTCCAATTTTTGGACATCAGATTATTTCAACATCAAGAAGGCAATTAATCACAGCCTATAGTGATTTAATCGAAAAAGAATTAGAATCTTATCAAGTATATCGACTTCGAGAGTCAAATCGAAAAGACTATTTTCTTGTATACCAAGATGAAACTGGTACACATATTTTTGATGAAAAACTATTTATTGGTTTTGAAGGTGTTCAAGAGTTAATAAAGCATAATGTTTCGATGTTTTGGGTTGATTCATTCAATCTAAGCACTCAGCAATTAATCGATGCAGCAAAGTCTTTAAAGTTATTATCATTAAATCAAATTGATGCAACGATGGCGATTAATGATTTTTTAAACAAATACCCTCAAACAAGCATGAGCACCGCATTATGGACGCTCAAGACAGCTGAAAAGAAGGAGGACTTAGAATGAATCAAATAGAATTATTAGCCCCAGCGGGTGATTTACATAGGCTTAAAACAGCCATCAAATTTGGAGCCAATGCAGTCTACATCGGAGGCAAGCGTTTTTCACTGAGATCAAGAGCTTCTAACTTTGATTTAGATACAATTCAAGAAGCGGTCGACTTCGCTCATCAACATGGATCAAAGGTATTTGTTACTGTTAATATGATTCCTCATGATGAAGACCTAGAAGGATTAGATGACTATTTAATAGCACTCAATAAAATTGGAGTAGATGCCATTATAGTTGCGAGTCTTGCTATTCTTAAACGTGCTACAGAACTGACAACGAATATGGAAGTTCATATTTCAACCCAATATTCAATCACAAATGCGGCAACAATCGATTTCTACAAACAACAAGGAGCAGACAGAGTTGTTTTAGCTCGCGAAAACACATTAGACGAACTTGATGCTCTAATGGACAAAACGTCTTTGCCTATTGAAGTCTTTATTCATGGTGGAATGTGTGTCAATTATTCTGGTCGTTGTACATTAAGTAACTATATGACCTTAAGAGATGCTAATCGTGGGGGTTGTGCTCAATCCTGCCGTTGGAAATATGAAATGATAAAAGATGATCAAATTATGAGTGATCCTAATCAATTATTTTCAATGAGTTCAAAAGATTTAAATGCGATAGAAGTCCTTCCTGATTTAATCCGCTTAGGTGTTTCAAGTTTAAAAATTGAAGGTCGTATGAAAACAGAATACTACATTGCGACCGTTGTCAGTGCTTATCGACGAGCAATTGATGCAATTAATGACAATAAAGATCCACAAACAGTCATAAGTCGAGCCATTACTGAACTGAAGTATGCAGAAAACAGAGAAACCTTTGGAGGGTTCTATGATGGTCATCCAACTGTTTCAGGTCATTTATATGGAGTCAATGGGGCGGGTGTTAACCAAAACTTTATTGGTGTTGTTACGGATTATGATGAAGTGAATCAAATTGCTTCAGTGCAAGTTAGAAATCAATTAAGTAGCGATGATGAAATTGAAGTTTTTGGTCCAAAAACACAACCAGAAGGATTTTATCCGACTCAAATGAAAGATTCTGATGGAGTTGATACTAATCGTTTTTATAAACCAATGGAAGTTGTGAGCATGCATATTCCTTATCCTGTTTCAAAGGATGACTTTATTAGAAAGATAATAAAATGATTTTCGAAGGGGCCCTTAGTGTTAAAGCAATCTTAGAATCTCAAAAAAGAGATATAAATTGTGTCTATATTAATGAGAAGAAACAATCTAAGGATATCAATTATATTCTACATCTATGCCATAAAAATAATGTAAAAGTGAAACGAGTCAGTGTAGAGATAATTGATGAACTAGCAACAGGCCATACACATGGTGGAATTTTAATTGATGCAGGTCATAGAAAGGTTGAACCTTTAGATTTATCTCATGATTTTTACTTGTATTTAGAAGGTATTGAAGATCCATATAACATTGGTGGAATTATTCGAACTGCAGCTATTGCAGGTTGTCAGACTGTTTTATTATCGCATCGAGATTACTCAAGCATGGAGAATACTATTTTAAAGAGTTCAGCAGGAACAAGTGAGCGAATTAATTGGGTTGTTTGTGATGAAGAAGTTAAAAATTTGGTACAATTAAAGCAAGCAAAGATTAAATTAATTGCTGCCAAGCGTGATAAAAAGTCGATTCCAATGACACAGGCCAACTTTAAACAACCACTTTGTTTGTTAATTGGTGGTGAAAAAAGAGGGCTGTCTCGTACTGTCGTTGAGTTGAGTGATCATTTTGTTCAAATTTTTTATCCGACTCAAATCAAGGCAGCATTGTCAGCTGCTGCATCTGCCGCAGTCCTATGTTTTGAAGTAGTCAAACAAAGAATGGAGCAATAAATGAAAATACAAGTAGTTCAAATGAAGAGTGTCTCAGGTAAGCTTGAATTAAACCTGCAAAAGATGCTCAGTGAAATTGAAAAGGCCAAAGGGCATGCTGATGTCATTGTTTTTCCTGAATTATGTATTAGTGGCTCAATGTTAATGCATTATTTTAAAAATTCAGCGGTGATTGGCCAGCTCTTGGATATGAATCAACAAATTATTGATGCTAGTGAAAACATCATGATTATTTGGGGTAATGTAGATCAAGATTTTGATGAGATATTTGATACGGCTTATGTAGCTAAGGACAAAAAGATTATCCATAAAGTTCATAAACAATTTAATTCGACAACTAACTTAGAAGTTAAGAAGCAATATTTTACTCATCTACAAAAAAAGGAATTAGAAACATTTAAAGCATTTGATAGAAAAATGGCTGTTGTTGTAAACAATGATTTGATGGTCCATGACTATCACGATACAGATATTGTCTTTCACTTAAATACACATTATTATCGTGGTGTTGATACTATTCAACAAAAGCTAACCTTTATTAACAACATTG
>DUUI01000040.1 GCA_012841625.1 Erysipelothrix sp.
AAAAAATGGTCACATTGAAAAGTAGGAATAGGTCGTTAATTAAATGTCTCAAGATAAGAGCCAAAGTAAATTGCTTGTTGTGATATAACTCATTTTTCTGTTCACTATCCAGATGTTGTTTTTTGATCTAATGCTGTAAAAAGGATAATTCCATCAGTAATTTTTGCAGCCCATTGATTTATGTTTTTTCTGTATTAGCATGTTATTGATTGCACTTTTACTCTTCATTTAGACAAAAGAAAAAGCACTGTTTAATTAAATCAAACAGTGCTTAGTATTTCGCTATACAAATGGTGCACCAGAAGGGATTTGAACCCTTACAGCAAATGCCATACGCCCCTCAAGCGTACGCGTCTACCAATTCCGCCACTGGTGCATTGGAAAGATATTATATATCAAATCTAACTAATAAATCAAATAAACATGCGCTAAAAGAAAGAGTTGAACCTGCCATCTAATACTTACAAGAGCTAGCAGCTATTTCAGAATGTGCAATAATTAAGCAGATTAATCATATCCAATAGATTAAAATAGTGTCCATAAAAAAGGAAAAGAAGACCCAGGAAACATAGGTCTTCTTGATTAGCTTGTTAGAAAGGAAATCATGTTATCAGGAGGAAACTGTGCAATGACTACAAGCTATTTGTTAAGAACATAATCCTATTATACTCGAAAAAATGGATGTGTCAACTAATTTACAGAAAATATTATAAATATTTTCATTTCAGATGAAAATAGTTACATTAATGAGTTGTTACTGAGTATGATATTATTGATTTATCTAGATGGAGGGCTTATGAAATTATTTTTAGAAGAACGAAACGTTCCCTATAATCAGGAGTTTAAAGACAAATTAGTAGAACTAGGATATACCCTGCAAGAAACCCCAGATAACAAGACTCAAGTTATGGTGTCAACCAATAAAAAGATTTTAAATAATGGTGAATTGTATCCATCATTACAATATGTACAATTAACTTCTGCTGGATTTGATTACTTTGATATAGAACAATTAAAGGCTCAAGGTGTCAAAATTAGTAATGCGAGAGGGGTATATTCACATGGTATCGCTGAATTTGTTGTAACAAGACTATTAGAAGTGTATCAAGATCTGAGGGGACTAAACAGTAGTCAGAGACAAGCTGAATGGAATCGTGACATTAATCTAGTCTCACTAAGAAATTTAAAAGGAGCAATTCTTGGAACAGGAAGTATTGCTAAAGAAGTAGGCCGACTATTGAGAGTGTTTGGTCCAATTTTAGAAGGTTACAATAGGCAAGGAACACAACATGAAGAATTTGATAGATGCTATCCGCTATCTGAATTTGATCAAAAAAGTAGTTCATATGATTTTATCGTAATTACACTCCCATTAAATGCATCAACAAAACACTTCTTTAATAAGGAAAGATTACTATCCTTAAATAAGGATGCAGTCTTAGTCAATATTGCGAGAGGTCCAATTATTAAAGAAGATGATTTAATTTCGATTCTAGACACGCATCTCAAAGCAGCGATATTAGATGTGTTTGAAAAGGAACCATTAGACGAAGGCAGCCCACTTTGGACACACCCTAAAACATATCTGAGCTCACATATATCATTTAAGAATAACTTTTATATAGAAAATGTGATAGCACTCATCTTAAGTAATCTTGAAAAGTATATATTAAATAAAGAAGTAACTCATTTAATTTAGAAATAAAAATAGCCATCACCTGGCTATTTTTTAATATTGTAGAATGGGTAAATCATTTCGATAATACCACTCTTTATTGAAATTTCTTCAACTTCTTGATTTAAAGCATATCCTTCAGGGGCTACAATTTGTTGAACATAATAAGTACCTGGAACTAAGTTTTCTAATAATGCTGGAAATTCATCCGTAGATACTGTTGTAGTCGAAGGTTCTAAAAATTCAGGTCCAGTCGATACATGGTATTGCGCTCCATAGATTTCGATTTTTGAATCCTCATCATATGTTCTAATTGCTAAAGTAATGCCATCAGATAGATTTTCTTTTTCTAAATATAAACTATTAGAAAGCACCGTCGAGTGATACTGTCCAATACTCAAATAGGAGACATTATCATTAGAAGAGTAAACTTGAGATATTTCTTGCTTAATCTTGAACGGTGAAATGAAATCAATCTTTGAATTTCGAGTTATATTCCTTATATTAAAGGAAAGCACATTTGGATTATCTGATTTTAAGATATCAATCCCATCAGAAGCTACAATGTCGAAGCGACTCAATATCCCATTGGAGTCTGTTAACTCAAATGGTTCATTTTCAGCCAGACGCTCATCACTAACATTTAATACGGACCCTCCAAAGAATGGAGCACGATCGTAATCTTTTTGAGTATCTAGAATCTTTGTTTTTTCAAAAGAAACATCAATGTCCTTAAACTCTATTTGATATGTCCCACCAGACTCTGGATCATTGATAGTCTCCCAGATAAGTTCTTGAGTGGCTAGGTAATAATTAATGTAATCTAAATTATTGAAGTCGTTATTGTTGTAAAAATCTCCAAATAGAACAGAGTAATCATTTTTATTTAATAAGGAATTATTAGCAGCCTTATTCATACCTGAGTCATTAAGCACCCAAAAACCATATCCGTATAACGCATATTTATAAACAGTATCCTTGGTATATGTATCAACATCATCATTTTTATAGAAAGTAGACATGTAAAGATTACGAGCATCCTTATTTTCTACTTTAGGATTTAGAGAATAAATTGGTCCAACAACACTTGCCAATTCTCCATCAGTTGTATTAAGGAATGGGACATTCAATGTGTATTCAGTATCCTCATCATTAATCGTGTAAACATAGGATGTCATATTTTCTTCAATTTTTAATTTATGTGGGGTTTCTTCTTCACTCTGACAACTCGCGAGCAAGAGAAGCATAATTAGTAATAGTAGTGTTTTCTTCATAGTAACCTCAAATTTTCCTGGCGTTTGTAGTTTACCATAATTGACAGAAAAGACAAAGTGAGTCATTTCTATTTTAAAAAATCGGTAAATCTAAAGTGACTAAATAGTCACTTAACATTGGCTTTTATGAAAATATGTGAAAAGTCACAAATTATTAAGGGCTTATTTTTTTGACTTAAAGCGCTAAATTTGTTTTAATTACTGCAGTTTCTTAATGAATGAGTGCTTTTTAACATCGCATTCAGTAAAGGAAGGACTAGGAGTTTATGAATACAAAAAAAATCACAGTAATTGTCGCTGTTGCGATTCTAGCAATATTAATTGGAACATTATATTTACCAATAAACGAGGCACAAGCTGTATCCCCACAAGAACCAGTAGTCATCGAACCAGTTGATATCACATTAACTAAAGCCGATGTAACGGTTAAGCAATTTGATAAAGTAGATCCTTTAGATTATGTTGTCACTGGAACTTTTGATGCAATCGATTATTCAATCGTTGACACATCAGAAACTGGTCCACAATTAATTTCTTACACAGCAACTAAAGGAAATGAAAGTATAAAGCGCCATTTAATTATCCAAGTACTAGATACACAAGGGCCAACAATTGAAGGTGATGACACAATCACTTTAAAATATGAATCTGACTATGCAATTGAAACTGATTATGTTGCAGTCGATACAGTCGATGGAAATGTAGATGTTACATTAATCCAAGATGTTGACCGAAGTGTTCCAGGAGAATATGAAGCCATATTAACAGCTCAAGATTCTTCAGGAAACAAAACAACCAAGACCATTACAGTTATCGTATTAGAAGATCCTGAAGTCATCGCACTTCAAGAGCGAAATGAAGAATATGCAAGCTTAGTTGATTCAGCAAACATAGTTGTAAACACCTTACTAGCAGATACAAGTGTTGATGAAGTATCAAGTATGTTCAATCAAGTTAGCAATGCCTTAGATTATGAATCTGATTATACTTCACAGTTATCAGATCTATACAATGAATTAAACGCTAAACTAGACCGCGTAGAAGATTACTACACACCACAACCAGTTGTTGTCCAACAGGCTCCAGCTGTCGTCGAAACAGAAGCAGTCGAAACAGAAGCAGTCGAATCAGAACCAGTTGTTTATGATAGTACATTAGGCCAACAAGCTGTTAATATCGCGATGCAATATGTTGGATATAACTATTCATGGGGTGGAACATCTCCAAGTACTGGATTTGACTGTTCAGGATTAACAACCTTTGTTTATGCTCAACTAGGAATTAATCTACCAAGAACTGCATCCGGACAATTATATTCAGGATATTCAGTATCATCTCCAGCAGTAGGAGATCTAGTAATTTATCCAGGCGCAGGTCATGTTGCCATTTATATTGGTAATGGACAAGTAGTACACGCATTAGATTATTCGTATGGTGTATTAGTTACTAGCATGCATTATTCTGGAACACCAATTGCATACAGAAGAGTCGTATAGACAACCTTAGTGTTGTCTTTCTTACTTGAATAAAGGAAGATAAATAATATGAAGAGACCAACAAAAGTGAGTTTAATTCTTTATACTCTAATTCTGTTAGTTGGATGGGTTGATGTAACAGCCACTGATAAAGTGTCACACGAAGTAGAACCAGCTCATTTAGAACTAACAGACCAATATATCTCAATAAAAGAGGGTGAATCACTTGATCCACATTCTTTAGTTGTGTCTGGAACCTATGATTCTATTGAATACCCAATTATAAAGGAAGATAAAGTAGGCATTCAGACTTTAATCTTTAAAGCTAGAAAAGGATTTTCAGAAGTCAAACGCTCAATCGAAATCGAAGTATTAGATGGAGATGGACCAAAAATTATTGGTGACGATGAAATTGAACTATCAGTTAATTCAGACTTTGATTTTTACTTAGCCTATAGTGCTACAGACGAAACAGATGGTGAAGTAGACATTGAAGTGGTCCAAGACATTGACTTCAGTAAACCTGGTGAGTATAGAGTAATAATAAGAGCAATAGACAGTGACAATAACGAAACTATCAAACAAGTTAAAGTCATTATCTTAGAAACAGAAGTCGAAGAAGAACAAGAATTAGAATCTGATTATTCACACTTAATCTCAAGAGCCTATGAAGTACTAGATACTTTATTAGTCGATATAAGTGTTGAAACTATAGAATCAGTCTTAGCAGAAGTAAATGTAGCTGTCTGGGATGATTCAAATGAACAAGAAGAATTAGTCTATTTAAGCAGTGAACTAGAAGCCAAACTAACAAGAGCTATTGAGTTTGCTACAGAACCAGAAATTGAAGAGGTTGTAGAACCTGAGCCAACACCAGCACCAACCCCTGAACCAACACCTGAACCAGCCCCTGAGCCGGCACCAACACCAACACCAGCCCCTGAACCAGAACCAAGTGGAGATACATTTAACGCCACATTAACTCGTTATGGTATGGACTGTGTCGGATGTGTTGTCACTAATGGTGTTGCACATACATCTCATGGAATTGCGCTTCAAGCCAATGCTGTACGCCAACCAAATGGTGTCTGGCAAGAAGGAATCACCTATAATGGTCGATATATCTTTGCTGGTAATAGAGATAGAGTAAAATGTACCCTACTATCACTCTATGATCATCCATATGAAGGAAGAGGAATCCAACAAGGAGTTCCAATTCATGGAGTCATCGCCGATAATGGGGCCTTTGGATATAATCATTTAGATTTATTTGTAGGAACTGAAACTAATATAGACGCTGTGTCAGTCGTCAATTATGCAGCCCAGCCATACGCCATAATAACAGGTTTTGGAACCTTTACAGGAAGTGGTTGTGATTTCTAAACAGTGGAGAAATTCACTGTTTTTTATAAATTTGTATGAATAAAAAATATATATTCGCTTCCTCATCTCGATTTGATTTAATCTCTGATGAGTTTGAAGCCTTAAGAAAAAAACCAAGAAAACTAGTCTTTGTTCCTAGCTCAAGTGTAGAATATCCATTTAGAATCACCCAAGAAGAAGAGCTCCAACAAAAACTAGATTTAAACCTATCCAGTGTGATCTCGCTAACTGATGAGTATCCAAATTGGCAAGAAGCAATCTCAACAGCTGATATTTTATATTTGCATGGCGGAAATCCCTTAGTTTTTCAAGACTATTTAAAAGAAAAACAAGTCTATGACATAATCAAGAACTTTGAAAAAACGATTATTGGAATTAGTGCTGGCGCAATGTTAATGAGTCAAAACATTACACTCACGCCATCAAATGATGAATACAATGAATTCGTTGTTCAAGAAGCCTATGGATTTGGGCCGGTCAATATTTTTCCACACTTAAATTTTTCAGAAGTCTTACCATCTCAAACCATTACTGGTGATGGAGTTATGCGATTATCTGATTTAATTAAGCTCTCATATGAAACTCAAATTGATTTATTAGCAGATGATCATTTTATTGTAGTAGAAAATAACAAACTCCATTATCGAGGAGATTATTTCTATCAAATTAAAGATGGCATCATAAAAACATTAGTAAACAATGAGTGGATTAAACTGAATTATCAAGACAATACCCTAAACCAATCAGAAGAAACGACCAATTTTGAAAGAGTATTCAATAGTATGTCAGAAGCAATGTCAAAAGGCTTCTATACAAGTTTACTCTCTAAACCAGACTTTTCTTTCTTTCACTTAAATGAACCATTACATATAAGTCAACAGCTTGATTTAAAACATCTAAAAACATGGGTCATCGAACATCCTGAATTTAGATATGCGACTCTAAGCCTGACAAAAATAGACAATAGAGTCTTAGAAAAATTTGTTTTTAGAACTCGCTACTTAAAATCATTTGAACAAGTAAAGGTTTGGCCAAAACTTCTTAGATTTTAAAAGATGTTTGATTGTGATAAAATGATAAAGAGGTATCCTATGAATCTATCAGTTACATATTTACATCACTGTTCATTTATCGTAGAAACACACGAATATCAACTCGTTTTTGATTGGATTAAAGGAGATATCCCTGAAACCAACAAAAAACGAATCTGCTTTATTACTCATTCACACATTGATCACTTTAGTCGCAAAGTGTTTAATTATGATTTCGATGCATGGGTTGTATCAAGTGATATAAACCAAAGAGAAGACATGAAAATCTCAATCGTTGATCCAAATGACACACTACATTTATTAGGAATCTATGTTGAAGTGTATGGCAGTACTGATTTAGGCTGTTCTTATTTAGTAAAAATAGGAGACCTAACTTTGTTCTATGCTGGTGATTTAAATAATTGGCATTGGAAGTTAGAAAGTAGCAGTGAAGAAATCAAAGAAATGGACGATTGGTATTTATCATTGATAGAACCATTAAGAGATAAGAAAGTAGATGTTCTATTTATTGATATTGACCCTCGCTTAGAAGTGGATTATGATTTAGGAGCTTCACAGCTTTTAGAACTCATACATCCAAGTATTGTATTCCCGATGCATTTTACATCGGATAGAGAAGCATTTAAAAAATATCTTGAAAGTACTCAAATCGATCAACTCGTTCCTCTAATTGAAGAACCTTCTCGATTTGAATTTAAATTGGTGAAAGAATATGACTAAGACAGAAAACACGACAACAACAAGAAAAAGACTTAATCCAGCCGTTTATTCATTATTAACCGGAGTAGTATTTATTATTATCGGTTTTTTATGGAATCAAGTAGTAGACATACTCATTGATATTGAAGGCTTCGGATTAGGCGATATAATTTACCTACTTCCATATGCAGGATATGCTGTGATTGGATTGGGTGTCTTATTAATATTTGTTAACATTATTAGAATGGTCATAACCAAACCAGTCGTTAAAGAAGTTGTACCTGTTAAAAAAAAGGTCGTAAATCCAGAAGAAATTAAAGAAACATCTAAATTTGAAAAGAAGTTCGTCAAAGGATTAATCTTTGATTTAGACGGAACACTTTTACATACTCTTGATGATTTAGCCGACGCTGGAAACAATGTCCTGGCAACTTTAGGGTATCCTATCCAAGACGCTGAATTATTTAGAATTTCATTAGGCAATGGTCTTCGCAATCTAATGAAAAATGTACTTCCACCAGAAGTAAGCGAAGAAGAAGTTGACAAAGCATATCAAGGCATGGTCCAGATGTATGCTCAAAACTATATGAACAAAACAAAAGCATACCCAGGGATTCAAGAAATGATTGAACAATTAGCGAAACGTGGATATTTGATGGCAGTTGTCAGTAACAAAAAAGATGAGTTCACCAAAGAACTAGTTAAAGTTAATTTCCCAGATGTTTTATTTGTTGACGTAATCGGCGATCAAGAAGGGGTCCCAAGAAAACCAGACCCATCACTCGCAAGGGTCGTCAGTGATAAAATGATGTTACCAACCAACCAAATAGCCATGATTGGTGACTCAGAAGTTGATATTATGTGGGCCAAAAATGCCAATATGTACTCATTTGCGGTGACATGGGGCTATCGAACTGAAGAAGAACTTAAACCAGTTCATCCAAATGTCATTGTTACTTCACCTCAGGAAGTCGTGATGAAACTTGATATGATCAATACACAATTTGAAGAAGCTTAATCGCTTCTTTTTACTTTTAGCTTTAAAAAGTATATCAGATATAAAGTGAACCGTTCTTTGTTATAATAGGAACGAAACAAAGGAGACGATATGAAAATACCAACTTTAGTTATTTTAGCAGCCGGAATGGGAAGCCGTTATGGAGGCTTAAAACAAATTGATGCACTGGGCGATAATGGCGAAACCATCATTGATTTTTCAATCTATGACGCCATCAAAGCAGGATTCAAAAAACTTATATTAATTATTAAAGAAGAACATGAACAAGCATTTGAAACTCAATTAGTCTCAAAAATTAGACCATTTATTGATGTTCAATATGCCTATCAAAGATTAGAAGATGTCCCGCAAGGAATAGAGGTGCCAGAAGGCCGTGAAAAACCATGGGGTACAGTTCATGCATTACTAGCCATTGAAGAGATTGTCGGCGACAATCCATTCACTGTTATGAATGCGGATGATTTCTATGGTCGTGCATCATTTGAAAAAATGTATGATTTCTTAAGTGAAGAAGTTAATGATGATAATTATTCAATGATTGGATATGTACTAAAAAACACATTAACAGATCATGGGTCAGTCACGCGTGGAGTTTGTGAGATAAAAGATGATTATTTAGATAGCATCGTCGAAATCCAACAAATTGAAAAAAATGGCAACAAAGTACGTATCAAAGAAAATAATCAATGGAAAGAAATCGATGGTGATGGTTTGGTCTCAATGAACTATTGGGGCTTTACACCTCATATTTTCTCTCAACTTAAACCATTGTTTAAAAACTACCTAGACATGCATCTAGCATCAAACCCAATGAAGGCTGAATACGTCATCCCAACAGCCATTGGTGAATTATTAGAAGCCAATGAAGTCAACGTAAAAGTCATCGCTTCACCAGATCAATGGTATGGAGTTACTTATCAAGAAGATAAAGACCTTGTCATCAGCAAACTTAAAGAATATAAAACAAATAAAGTATACCCACATGATTTGTGGAAACAGAAATAAGAAGGAGCCACAATGAATTCTTGGACAATCCAAATAGTTGAATTAAATGTCTCTGATTTAGAATTGATGAAACAATTCTATACTCAAAACATCGGGCTAAAAGTACTACACGAAACATCAGACAAAGTTATCTTGGGAGTCGATACGCCACTTTTATCACTCTATAAAATTGACTCTAAAACACGATCTAATACTGCTGATCTTTATCACTTTGCGTTACTTGTTCCAACGCAACAAGTTTTAGGTGAAATATTATTAGCACTATATCAAAAAGGATTATTAAGCGGAGCTTCTGATCATGGATACTCTGAAGCATTGTATTTAAACGATCCAGAAGGCAATGGTATAGAAATCTATTGCGACAAGAACATTGATCAATGGGACATCAAAGATGATGGTCGAATAGTAGGTATAACAGAAGAAATAGATGCTCAGCATTTATTATCTTTAGCCAAAGAACCTTTTACAAGCCTACCAGAGGGAACTAAGATGGGGCATGTCCACTTAATGGTGCATGATTTAAAAGAAACCCAAGCTTTCTATGAAGACTTAGGTTTCGATTTAAAATTAGATTATGGAGGCAGAGCTAAATTCTTTGCCAGAGGCCTCTATCATCACCATCTAGGCGCAAATACTTGGCATGGTCAATTACCAGTCAGAAGTGAAAACCAATTAGGTGTTAGAAGTGTCCATCTACATATAAAAGAGGCTCAGCCACAAACGCTCACAGATCCATCAGGTATTATTCTTAAAATAAACCTTGGATAAAGTTACGAAGTGAATCACCAGTAAAATACAAGGTGACTATCACAGAAAATAATGAAGTCATAAACATAACAATCAGCGTTCTAAGAACATTATTCTTGAGCGCTTTTTTAATACTCTTAGCATCCTCGTTCAATGTTTCAAAATCACCCACTGTTGGAGCTCTAAAATATGCTTCGCTGATACCAGCAAACCAACCAACCGACAGAATCGGGTTAATTGCTGAAATAAAAGCTGTTAGAAAAGATACTAAGATTGTTACTGGGTGGCCCAAAGAAACTAAAGCTCCAAGTGCTGAGGCAACACTCACCCATAAAATCCATGATCCTACTTTTTGAAGCCCATCTTGATTAAATCCAAAGGCTAAAAAGATTAATAAGATAAATAGAAGAGGAAGAACCCATTTCATCACTTTTGATAAAGCTGATTGAGGCTTAATAAACTCTAAATCTTTTAGATTAATATCATCTTCATAAAGATACTTTACAATACCAGGTCCATGAGCAGCCCCGATAATAGCTAATACATTAGTTCCAGGAGCATTTTTAATGGATTGTGCCATATACATATCACGCTCCGTGACCAAGATTCTATGTACATTAGGAAGCTCTGCACTGATTTCTTCTAAGGCACTGTTTAAAACATCTTGTTTTTTCAGATGCTCAATATCAGTCTCATCTAAATCGATATCCTCACTACTAAGTAAAGCTCCAAATATTTTAATTTTTTCAAAAAATGACATATGCGACCAAATACGTTTAAATGTAATTTGAATATCACGATCAATTGCCGCAATGGATACATTCATTTCTTTAGCAGCCTGAATCCCTGCTCTCATTTCATCCCCCACATTTGAGTCCATATTCTCTGCCATGCGCTTTTGGTACTGGCTCAGAATATAGTTAACAATGACTAAGATTAATTTTTTTTCTTTAATAACATCAATCAATTTCATGGACGAATAATCAACAGGTGTATCAATTCTTTGAGCCCTTTGATTATCCAGTTCAATGCAAATGACATCAGGCTTCACTTCTTCAACCGCTTCAAAAACATCCAAGACAGATTGTTTGGAGACATGAGCCGTTTCAACTAAGGTGATTTTTTTATTTTCTAACTGAATTTGTTTCATTGTGATATTATACCATAAGGATTTTATTTGGCAGGGTAAACATGATATAATTTGGGCACAAACGGAGGTTTCAAATGGACTGGACATGGATAAACCAAGTAATTGATTACGTAAGAAACCTATTGGATATTGCGATTGTGTGGATGGTTGTCCACTATTTATTACGTGTCTTTAGAAATAATGCCCGCACTATGCAAATTATGAAGGGAATTATTTATCTTTTTATTGCGAATTTTGTCGCGGACTATTTACAATTACGAACATTTAAATTATTACTAAACTACCTACTCGATTGGGGGTTCTTAGCCGTCATCGTTATCTTCCAACCAGAAATCCGCTCATTGCTTGAGAAAATGGGTCAAGTCAATCCAGCGACTGGTGTTTTCTCATTAACGATTAATCAGAAGCAACGATTGGTTCAAGAAATAACATCAGCCGTTAATACGTTATCAGTTAATAATACGGGTGCCCTAATTACCATCCAAAGAGGAACATCACTAGAAGATTATGTTAAAGCATCCACACCATTAAATGCGGAAGTAACCAAAGAACTTCTGATTTCTCTATTTGCGACAACAACACCACTTCATGATGGTGCCATTATAGTTCAAGGGAATAAAATAGCTAGTGCATCAGCCTTTTTCCCGCCAACAAATAATGATTTACCAACTCGTTTTGGTGCACGTCATCGAGCGGCAGTAGGTATTTCTGAAATCAGTGATTCAATTACAGTCATTGTCTCTGAAGAAACAGGATCAGTTTCTGTTGCTCAAAACGGAAAGTTAACATTGTTTGAAGATGAGGGACATTTATATAATTTCTTAAGTGATGTTTTAAAAGTTGATGAAGACGACACACAAACGACTGTTCCATTTTGGAAGAGACGCGAACAAAGTACCTCAGACTATTCTGCACAGAGCATGTCTGATGTAATCCGCCAAGAAACACCACAGGAGAGCGAAGATGAATAACGATAAAACTATTATTGGTGCGATTACTCGTGCCTTTGGAAGACTCTCATCATGGGTCTCAGCACTTATTGATAAACTTTTATATTCTAAAAGGTTTTTAGCACTTGTGTCTCTGGCTATCAGCTTACTTATTTTTTCTTCTGTTATTTACTCTTCTCAACTTGCCAATCAAATTAATCAGTCGACTGAATTAGTCGCACAAGTTGAAATTATTGGTGATTTAGACGAATATGAAATTAGTGAAGTACGTGACACGGTCAATGTAACAGTTACCGGCTCAGCCATTGATGTTCGAGCTGCTCAAAATACAAATAATTATTCAGCTGTCTTAGATATTAGTAATTTATCTGAAGGAACACATCGAGTTCAACTTGAGCGTAAAGGATTCTCACAATCGCTTAAAGTTATTTTTCAGCCTGATACAGTTGAGGTTAATATTTCAAGAAAAACATCTGAAGTATTTGAAGTCACACCAAACTTTATAAATCTAAATAAGGTTGAACCACAGTTTAACCTAAGTAATCCTACTTTAGAGGTTAATGAAGTCACAATTAATACATCTCAGGAAAAACTTGGTCAAATCTCTGAAGTAAGAGCGTTGATTGATGTTGCCAATAAGACAGAAACATTTAGTTCAATTGCTCGTGTTGTTGCTTATGACCAAGAAGGAAGGGCGATGGATGTCGATATTGAACCCAATGAGATCAATGCTTCGGTCAGTATTTCATCACCAAATAAACAAGTTGATGTGGTTGTCAATCCAGTTGGTGTGATTCCTAATGATATGGCGATTGAATCGATTACTTTAGATCATCCTTCAATTACACTCTATGGACCTGAAGAAGTCTTAGATTCTGTGTCTAATATCTTAGCGACAATAGATGCAACTCAGTTAACAAATGTGTCAACTGAATTAAGGCATACATTAGTCAGACCAGAAGGTGTCAGAAGTATGGATATTGAAACAGTTAACATTGGAATTATTTTAGCACCAAGAGTGAGTGAACAGGTTGAACAGTCTCAAATTTTCTTTGAAAACAATACTAACAACTATGACATTGCGAGACCTGACGGAACAGATTTAGTTGTTGATGTGACCTTATCTGGAACACAAAATAGAATTGACAACTTAAATGTTAGTACGATTAGAGTGTCACTGGATATGAATGGTTTAAGACCTGGACGACAAATGGTGACACTGAATGTTAGTGGTTCTGACCAATTTGTAAATTATGAATTAATGAATAACGAAATTGAAGTGGTTATATCTGAAAAAGGAGAAGAGTAAGTGAAATATTTCGGAACTGATGGTTTTCGCGGAAAAGCAAATGTTGAATTAACTGCGAAACATGCTTTTATGGTGGGCTTAAGTTTAGGTGCCCAATTAGTTAATAAAAATGATAAACCTTTTGTGTTTATTGGAAAGGACACACGACTTTCAAGCTCAATGTTAGAATCAGCTGTAGCAGCTGGAGTCAGCAGTGCAGGAGTAGGTGTTAAGTTATTAGGAGTTGTTCCAACACCTTTAGTATCATTTGTTACAGAGCATACTGAGGCTGTTGGTGCCATCATGATTTCTGCGAGTCATAATCCTTATTATGATAATGGGATTAAGATTTTTAATGAACATGGCGAAAAAACAGATGAAAAAACTGAACAATTAATTGAGAATGTGATTGATGAAATTGAAATAATTCCATTAGCATCACCTGATAAAATTGGTGTCATTGAAGCAGATAACGAGGATGTTGTTCGCTATATTGAATATTTACATGGGTCAGTCCCAGTTGATTTGACAGGCTATAAAGTTGTTTTGGATTGTGCCAATGGAGCAAGTGTCACAACAGCTAAGAAGGCTTTTGAAAATACAGGTTGTGAGTTAATTGTAATGAATGACAAACCTGATGGGTACAATATTAATACAAATTGTGGCTCAACTCATCCAGAAGATTTAGTTCAACAAGTACTAAATAATAAAGCAGATATGGGTTTCGCTTTTGATGGAGATGCTGATCGATGTATTGGTGTTAATGATAAGGGTGAACTCATTACTGGTGATGAAACATTGTATTTATATGCGCGCTATTTAAAAGAGAATAACAAACTAAAGAACAATTTAGTAGTGACAACAGTTATGGCTAATTTAGGATTATTTAAGGCGTTTGAAAAACTTGAAATTGAAACAGTTTCAACAGCTGTTGGTGATAAGTATGTCTTTGAAGCTTTAAATGAAAAAGATGCCATTATTGGTGGTGAACAATCAGGGCACATTATCTTTAGAGACCTAGCAAATACAGGGGATGGTGTTTTAACGGCTTTAAAACTGGCGTCTGTTGCCAAAGAAATGGGTAAATCATTATCTGAATTGACGTCAGATTTGGCTATTTATCCTCAAACTTTAAAGAATATTAAGGTTGTCGATAAACATTCAGCTCTTGAGAATAATGCGTTATCTAATAAAATAGAAGATGTAAGACAACGATTGAATAATGATGGTCGTATACTTGTAAGGCCTTCAGGAACCGAGCCACTAATTCGTGTGATGGTTGAGGCTAAGACCCAAGAAATTTGTGATGGATTAGTGGATGAAGTTATCCAATTAATACAAGAATTAAATTTATAAGCCACAAGGAGGGATAAACATGAAACCCATGATTCATGTGGTTGAAGATGAAAAGCAATTAAATGATTTAGTAAGATCATACTTAGAAGCTGAAGGATATGATGTCAGACCATTTTATACGTATGAAGAAGCGATGGCAGCGATTGAGGCTGATGATGTTTCATTATGGATTTTAGATATCATGTTGAAAGAAAAGAGTGGTTTTGATTTGATTGATCAGATCAAAATGCGAAATCCAATGATGCCTGTTATTTTCATGTCGGCTCGAGTTCATGAATTAGATCGAGTGGTTGGTTTAGAGAAAGGGAGCGATGATTATATTGCGAAGCCTTTCTTGCCAAAGGAACTGGTTATTCGAGTCAATAATCTTATGCGGCGAGTCTATAAACTTGGCCAAACTAAGTTGATGGTTGATGTCTATGTAATTGATGAAGTTCAGCGTAAGGTCTATACAGAGGATGAAGAAATTGAATTAACAACGAAAGAATTTGAACTGCTTATGATGTTTGCTCGTAAACAAGGGGTTGCCTTTGATCGAGAGTATATCCTTAAAGAAGTTTGGGGAACAGATTATTTTGGGTCAGATCGTGTGGTTGATGATACAATGCGGCGCCTTCGTAAAAAAATGCCTGATTTAAACATTCATACCATTTATGGTTATGGATACCGTTTAGGATAGTATGAAAAAGATTCGTGATCATTTAAATGGCTTAAATTTGAAACAACAACTAGTGGGATTAGTTATGTTAATATCACTAGTTTTAGTCATTGTGTCATACTTTGTTACATTTTCTCAGGTGAATCGCTTTGTTAACCAGGAAATGTATAATTTAGTGAATCGTTCACAGAAAGCCATTATTCATCGATTCTTAGTGACGGATACCGAGGCGACAAATGCGAAAGAAATAATCTTTGATTACAATGATCCAAATATTACACATTTAATTTATGATAAAGACTTAGATTTAATTATGACTAATTCAAATGTCATACTTGGTGAGAATGTATTAAACGAAATTGAATCACGAATTCCAACCCAAGAAGAAGAGTCAAAAGCCTACCGATTAATCACCAGACAGTCACAGGATTTATATGTAGTGACAAGAGTTAATGATGATGTTACAGTTGCTACAATTCTGTCTCATCAATATCAGAATGATTTTAGACAAATTGTTATTCAACTTATTTTCTTTGTTGTGTTCTTGACTATTGGTGTTATTCTGATTTTCTTCTTATGGTGGGCGACATCCATTATTAATCCGTTAAAGAATATTTCGAATTATATGAGAGACATTCACAAGAAAGATAAGAGTAAGCTTGATACCACCAGACAAGATGAGATTGGGGATGTAGCACGCTCAATTATTACAATGGAGAATGAATTAAAGCGTCAAGAAAATGTGAAGATGGAAATGATTCATAATATTTCACATGACTTAAAAACACCTATTACGACGATTAAAACATATTCAGAGAGTATAAAGGATGGCATTTATCCGTATGATACCTTAGAGAAATCGGTTGATGTTATCTTAGAAAATGCTGATCGATTAGAGCGCAAAGCTCATTCACTTCTTGTTTTAAATCAACTTGATGCATTAGAGGATGAATCGGTTGAATTGAGACCTATAAATATGAAGGAAATTGTTTCTAAAGTAATTCTAGACTTAAAAGTAGTTCGCCCAGAAATTGATGTTCTGACTCATTTAGAAGATGTTACATATATGGGTGATGATGAATTATGGAGAATCTGTATTGAGAATCTTTTGGATAATGCCTTTAGATATGCGGTTTCAGTGATTGAGGTTGCTTTAACACCCCAACATTTAACAATTTACAATGATGGCGAAAAGATGAGTGAAGATCGTATTGAAAAGTTGTTCAAACCGTATGAAAAAGGAACAGAGGGTCAATTTGGTTTAGGTTTATCTATTGTTGATCGGATGACGAAACGGATGGGTTATGTAACAAGAGGCTATAATCATAAAGAGGGTGTAGAGTTTGAAATTAGTGATCCAAGGCCTAAGGCTGAATATACAAAACGAATGAGGAAACAAAGGAAGGGCTAAATTCCCTTCTTTTTTATAAAAAATTGATTGTGCTATAATGGATTCAATTATAAGAAAAGAGGAATGTAAATGAGTTATCCAGCTTGCCCACAGTGCAGTGAAAATTATACCTATGAAGATGGGCATTTATTAGTCTGCCCAATGTGTGGTTATGAATGGACACAGGAGAGTGAAGATTTAAAGGCAGAAGCAGCCATTATCAGAGATGTGAATGGAAATGAGTTAGCTGATGGTGATGATGTTACCGTAGTTAAAGATTTAAAAGTGGGTGGTTCGGTTATAAAACAAGGAACGAGAGTGAAAAATATCCGCTTATTAGCAGATGTTGTGGATGATCATGATATCTTAGCTCGGGTTGATGGCATGGGCAGTATGTATTTAAAATCATCGGTTGTAAAGAAATAAAAAAGGAGGATTAAATCCTCCTTGATACTACTTTATTCTGTTGGGTCTTCAGATAGTATATGTTTTGAAGCTGCTAAGAGTGAACCAAGATTAGTTAGTTCAGATGGTAGGACAAGTTTAGTTGCTTTTCCATCAGCCACTTTAGCCATTGTTTCAAGGGCTTGAAGTTGTAAGTATTCCTGAGAAGGGAATGCTTTTTTAATTTCTTCAATACCATAGACTTGAGCATCATATACTTTTTGCATGGCTTCTTTTTGACCAATTGCTTCTTCAATCATTGCTTCCTTACGAGCAGTTGCTTCTAGAATCACTGCTTCCTTTCGACCTTCAGCAACAAGAACGGCAGAGGCTTTTTCACCCTCAGCTCTTAAGATGGCTTCACGACGTTCACGCTCAGCACGCATTTGTTTTTCCATCGCATCTTGAATATCACGTGGAGGAAGAATGTTTTTAACTTCAACTCGTGATACACGGATTCCCCATGGGTCGGTTGCTTCATCAAGGATACTTCTCATTTTTGTGTTAATGATATCTCTTGAGGTTAGTGTTTGGTCTAATTCTAAGTCCCCAATAATATTACGAAGGGTTGTAGCAGTTAAGTTTTCAATCGCATTGATTGGATTATGTACACCATAGGTATACAGTTTTGGGTCAGTAATTTGGAAATAGACGACCGTATCAATTTGCATCGTAACATTATCTGCTGTAATGACTGGTTGTGGTGGGAAGTCTTTAACAATTTCTTTGAGTGTTACTCGATTGGCGACTCTTTCAATAAATGGAATGATGAAATGTAGGCCTTTTTCGAGTGTTCTGTTGTAGGCACCTAAACGTTCAACAACATAGGCGTCTGATTGGGAAATAACTCGAACACTTCGAGCTAAAACAACAAGCACAAAGACAATTAAAATTCCGAGAATAATTGACGGTATAGCATCTGTTACGGATGCTAGCATAAATACTTTAAGCATTTTCTCTCTCCTTTACTTCTCTAACGACAAGTTTTACTCCATCAATACTAATGACTTCCACCCAGGTATTAGCTGGGATCAGTTTATTGCGAGCACTGATGATGCTCCATGTATCACTATTGACAGTTTGTTGGTACCAGCTTTTTGGATCTAAATCATTTTCTAATTTAAATTGATGCCCAATAAGTCGGTCGGCATTAGTGGCGACAGTGTCACCCCTCATTAAGTTTTGTGTCATTGGTCTCATTAATAATAGAGAACCAAATGAAACGATCAGAAAAATAAGTACTTGAATAACTATATTAGCTCCAAGCTGTTGTACCAATAACGCCCCTAAGGCACCGCTTGCGAACCAAATGGTAATTAGATTACCTGGGGTCATAAACTCAAAGATTGCGAAGAACGCGAAGATCATTAACCAGACCCACATCATATCTAAATTTCCTAACACTTCAGACCTCCTTTCTGACCTCATCATTTAGGTCGATAACCAAATATTTGTTCTTTTCATCATATTCAGAATTATATTTGTTACCATCTAATTTATATTCTAGTTGATTTTGTATCAATTGGCAAAGCGATTTATTTGTTATTTTCGCATAACCATTTCCAATATGAATCTTGTGTAATTGTTGTGGGGTAAAGACACTATGTTCAATATCTTCTTTTGTCACAGGATGGATGGCAACAAGACGTCGATCTGGGTCAATTCCCACAGTCACAAATCGAGTGTTTTCAAAATATGAAGCAGCTTTTTGATTTAGGGTTATACTGTTTTCATTAATCGTTGCGATTAATGTATTAACATTCCCGTCTATCCATTTAAACATAATTGGTCTCCTTTCATCTTAATTATAAACTAATTCTTCTTATATATCAATACAAATATTATATTTCTTATTTTTATTATACTGTATAATAGATGTATGACGAATGAACAATTTATTATGAAGGCACTTGCTATTTCTAAGATTGGTTTGAAGTATTCAAGTGATCCATATGCTCTTGAAAACTATGCTGAATTACAGGAATTAGCTTTACAACAACTATCTAAATTAACTCAAACTGAGTTTCAAGATAATTTTTACAATCGAGATCTTTATCCGACCGTCAATGTTTCGGTCAGAACGATCGTGACGAATGAGGCGAATGAAGTCTTAATGGTTAAAGAAAAGTCTGAACAATTGTGGTCTTTTCCTGGTGGTTGGTGTGATGTGTTTGAGAGTCCTCAAGAAAATGCGATTAAAGAGGTTGTCCAAGAATCAGGGTATCAAATCAAGATTGATCGATTGCTGGGTGTCTTTTTTAGAGATAAGTATAAAGAGCGTAAACAGTCTTTAATTTCTGAGTATTGTATATACTTTCATGGGAGTATTATTGAAAAAGTATCAGAACATAATCATGAGATTGTTGATGTTGGATTTTTTAAACAAGATAAATTACCTTCTTTAAGTTTTAAGAATTCTAAGGAAGAGGTAGAAAGAGCGCTAGAAGCTTTAAATAACAACTCAGCGACTTTTGATTAGATATGGTAAAATAGAGTAAGTTAGAAGGAGAAAATATATGTCAACACCACATATTGAAGCAAAAAAAGGACAAATTGCGAAAACAGTATTAATGCCCGGAGATCCACTTCGCGCAAAATTCATTGCTGAAACATTTTTAGAAGATGTTGTACAATTTAATGACGTTAGAAACATGTTTGGGTATACAGGAACCTATAAAGGACAAGAGATTTCTGTAATGGGTTCAGGTATGGGGATGCCTAGTATTGGGATTTATTGTTATGAATTATATACTGTCTACGATGTTGAGAACATTATTAGAATAGGATCTGCTGGTGCTTATACAGATGAGCTGGATTTATATGATGTTGTCTTGGTTGATGGTTCATATTCTGAGAGTAGTTTTGCTGAGGTTGCTTATGGTCTTAAGAATAGAATTATTAAACCTAGCGAGAGCTTAAATAACGAGCTTGTAGCTATCGCAGAAAAGTTAGAGATTCCTTTGAAGAGGGGAAATATCCATTCTTCTGATGTGTTTTATCGTGCTGATAAGGATGAATATAAATTAATCCATGAAAAATATAAAGCACTTTGTGTTGAGATGGAGAGTTTCGCATTATTTGCGACAGCTCATCATTTAAATAGGAAAGCGGCATGTTTATTAACGATTTCTGATAGTTTGGTAACTCATGAGGAAACAACCGCTCAAGAAAGACAAAATTCATTTACTAGAATGATGGAAATTGCTTTAAATATTGTTGTTTAATAAAAAAGATTTTACTTTTTGAGACGTTTCACTTGAAACGTCTTTTGTTTTAGGTGTATAATACCCCCATAGGGAGGGTCTATGAATAAAGAAAAAAACAAATCTCTTAGAACACTGAAAAATGCTAGAGGTAATTTAAATGCCGCTATTGAGATGTTAGAAGATGATCGGTATTGTGTCGATGTGAGCAATCAGATATTGGCAGTAATTGCTTTACTTAAAAAGGGTAATGAACAATTATTGCATCAACATATTGAAAATTGTGTCGTTGCTGCTTTTGAGAGCGATGATCAAGAAGTTAAACAGATTAAAATCAATGAGGTCATGAACATTGTCGCGAAGGTAGGTAGATAGAATGGAAAAAAGCTATAAAATAGAGGGAATGACTTGTTCAGCTTGTTCAAGTGCGGTTCAAAAGGCAATTGCTAAGGTACCGGGAGTAGAAATTAGTGAAGTCAATCTATTAATGAATCAGGCGACAGTTACCATGAATGAGTCAGTTACGGATACGGATATCTTAGATGCGATTGTTAATGCTGGTTATGAAGGATCAACAATTCAAGAAAATAAAGAATTAGATTTAGATATAGAGGGCATGACTTGTGCTAATTGTTCATTAGCTGTTGAGAAAGCTCTACAAAAACAAACGGGTATTCAGTCAGTTGAGGTTAACTTAATTACGAATCAGGCCCATGTTGAGTTTAATCCTGGTTTAATTAAAACTCCAGAAATCTTAGAAGTGATTAAGGATGCTGGTTATACTGGAATGGTTAGAGCGAGTTCGAATGTTTTTGATAATAGCGAGGATGATGCTAAATTAGTCAAACAAAGAAATGATATGATTTGGGCATTAATTTTTGGCTTTATTGTTATGTACATTGCGATGAGTACAATGTTAGGACAATTTAGTTTGCCTTTACCTGAATTCATTCACCCAGATGTAAATCCTAAAAACTTTGCGATTGCACAGATCTTGTTTACAATTCCTGTCATTTATTTAGGTCGTGGATTTTATACGAGGGGGATTCGTACTTTAATTAAGCGTGTCCCGAATATGGATTCACTGGTTGCGGTGGGAACAGGTGCCGCATTAATCTATTCTGCTTATAATACGATAGAAGTATTTATGGGTGATGCTCATGCTGTTCATCATTTATACTATGAATCAGCGGCGGTTATTATTGCTCTAATTATGTTAGGGAAATATATGGAGTCTATGAGCAAGGGACAAACGTCTAAAGCGATTCAGTCACTTTTAAACCTGAAGCCTAAAACTGCTATTCTGCTGAAGGATAATCAGGAAATTGAAATTGATAGTGATGAGATTGCTCTTAAGGATCAGATTGTTGTAAAGCCTGGTTCTAGTATTCCGGTTGATGGAGTTATTGTTAGTGGTCAATCGGCTATTGATGAATCAATGCTAACGGGTGAGTCTTTACCGGTTGATAAAGCGGTTGGTGATGATGTTGTAATGGGGACCATTAACTCGTCTGGTCGTCTTGTTATTGAGGCGACGGCGATTCTGGGTGATACAAAGTTGGCTCAGATTGTTAATCTTGTTCAGAAGGCTCAACAACATAAGGCACCAATTGCGAAAATGGTTGATAAGATTGCGGGTATCTTTGTTCCTGCAGTAATCATAATTGCGATTCTAACCTTCTTTGGTTGGATGATATTTACGGGTAATTTTGAGAAGTCTTTAACTCACTTTATTACAGTCTTAGTTATTGCTTGTCCTTGTGCTTTAGGATTGGCAACACCTACGGCTATTATGGTTGGTACAGGTCAGGGTGCTAAGAATGGTATCTTTATTAAGTCAGCTGAAACCTTGGAGAAGGCATCACATATTGATACTGTAATGTTTGATAAGACTGGTACCTTAACACATGGTGAACCGGTTGTGACTGATATTGTCCCTTATGGTGTACAGGAGTCTGAATTACTTAAAATATCTGCTTCTTTAGAGAAGTATTCACAACATCCATTAGGTCTTGCGATTGTTGATGATGCTACCAAAAAGAATATTGAATTAGTTGATGTCGATAATTTTGAAGCTTTACATGGTTCTGGCATTACTGGCATGATTAATGGCACAAAGTACATTATTGGTAACCTATCTTTAATGAAACACAATAATATTGAGGTAGCAGATACTCAAATAGTGAGTGACTATTCAATGAGTGGTAAGACGGTGCTATTTGTCGCCAAT
The DNA here is from genome assembly GCA_012841625.1 of Erysipelothrix sp. Classification (GTDB taxonomy): domain Bacteria; phylum Bacillota_I; class Bacilli_A; order Erysipelotrichales; family Erysipelotrichaceae; genus DUUI01. The sequence continues at coordinate 22,998 of DUUI01000040.1, forward strand.
GAATCTTCTTTAATTGGTTTAATTGCGGTTGCTGACACATTGAAGGGTGAGGCAATTGAAACGGTTAAGAGATTGATTAAGATGGATATTCAACCAGTTATGATGACTGGAGATCAACATCAAACGGCTAATGCGATTGCTGGTCAGGTTGGCATTAGTGATGTATTGTCAGAGGTTCTGCCAGATGAAAAGGCAGATCATGTCAAGAGATTACAAGATCAAGGAAAACATGTCTTGATGGTTGGTGATGGTATTAATGATGCTGTTGCTTTAGTTCAATCTGATATTGGGATTGCGATTGGTAGTGGTACTGATGTAGCGATTGAATCGGCCGATGTTGTTCTTATGAAGGATGATTTATTGGATGTTGTTAAGGCTGTTCGTTTGTCTAAAGCAACGATGAGAAACATTAAACAGAACTTATTCTGGGCATTCATATATAATGTTATTGGAATCCCATTTGCGATGGGTATATTTGAAATATTTGGTGGACCTGCGCTTAATCCAATGATTGCTGGTGCAGCCATGGCGTTTAGTAGTGTATCTGTTGTTAGTAACGCATTACGATTAAGAAAATTTAAGTAAGGGAGGTGAATGTATGGATAAGAGAGTTTCAGTACCTGATATGAGTTGTGCACATTGCGAAGCACGTATTAATAAAGCTCTACAAGAAGCTAATGTTGAAGCAGTTGTTGATTTAGCGTCAAAAACAGTGTCATATACTGGTGATGATGCAGTTGTGAAGTCAGCGATTGAAGATGCTGGTTATACTGTTGAAGCATAGATTGGTGAAAGCCAATCTTTTTTTTAGCAAATACCTTCAATCTATTGAAAAGAACAGACTGAATTGTTTTCGATTTCATATTGAATAACAACACGATCTCTAAGTGTTAAGTGCTTAGTCATAATGAACTCCTTTCATCCTGATGACCATTACACACCTATAGAATAACTAATCAATCTACCTATTTACAAGAGATTTTGGGTTTTCAATGTTATTACAATAGTCTATTGCATTTAATTTGAAATATTACAACGAATATCATGACCTTGTAAAATAAGATTAAGGATGATATGATAATTAAAATATTAACATAAATTCACTATGGATAGTAAGACGTTCAACATTATCATTAAGAGTTGATAATAGAGAGATAGTGGAAATATAGTAGTAGGTTGAAAGCATGGATATAATTCTTACTGTTAAAATGACTAAAATTAGACGTCTTTTTATCCTGTTAACTTCTATTTTCTTAATGCTTTTATTTTATCCCAAAATTGAAGAAGTAATTCTCATTACAGAAGAGAACAGATCGGTTCGGGATTTTATTAAAAATTCAGAGACTACTAATATTGAGATAGCTGTTTTAAAATTGGAAGATGTTGAACAATTTAAGCACAATATATTAATTTTATCAAAAGAACATAATGTCGATTTCTATTTTACAGATTATGATACTGATTTACAGACAGATATTCACATATATGCTATCTTTTCGTCACAAAGGTCTTTGGATTTATTACCTATCAAGCCGACTATTAGTATTGATGTTTTTAATGAACTGGAATATCCTATTTCAAATACTAATCCTAATGGACAATATGTAGTTGATGTTTTACCTACAAAGTATGAACAACAATACGCTTCATTTATGAAATATCCAAAGACTGAAATAATTGAGAGATTGTAATATCTGGTGTTGAAACTGATGTGTTTGAATTTTTGAGTGGTCTGGCTGAAATTGATAATCTTTCTTTTTCATATAATGAATTTCCGATGTTTGAAATGGAATGGTTATAATAAAGTAAACACTAAGGATAAGAGAATTCGATAAAGTAGTTTTGATTATGAATAGTTCCAATATTTTTTGAATAAATCAATTCATATATTTTCAAACATAACACAATCTCATTTTATGTCGCAATTTGTTGAAATATTGTGTAAAATAGATTTATGAAAAAAATATTGAATGTAGTAAATTTAGAAAACGAGAATGATGTTGAAAAAATTAAGACTGAGTTAAAGGATACTCGGCTAAATTATGAGATAAGTTTTGAACATAAAGCAGTGATTATTTATGGTGGGGCAGATGAACATAGGGTGGCTGTTCTTGCCATTAGAAAAGCTGGGTTTGAGGTGCTTTAATTAAGGGTTTAGTAGTTAACTAAATGAGGGTGAAGAGAATGAAATATCATGCAAAGAAGAGTTTAGTTTTAATTGCCACATTATTAATTGTTGCTGGGGTTGTTGGTTTTTTAATGATAACTAATTATCCTGATGAGGGTGTGTATTTGGTTGATGTTGCACCATATTATAGTACATACTTAATCATTTTAATTTTGGGGATTGTTTTTAATCGCCTCGTAATTAGTGGTGTTATGCGCTTAGTGCATTTTAAAGAATGGGAAAATAAACCGTGGCAAAAAGATGAACAGGATTTATTAGCAGAACATCAAGGAATTTACAATGTTTTTTTAATCAGTCTAATTGGTTTAGTCATTGCTTTATCTTTAATGTATTTTAAGCAGGAGCTCCCATTATTTTTTATTGCTTTGTTTTTAGTTATCCTAGCAGCTGAGCTAACTTTGCTGGGTTCTACCTTTTATTATCATCGAGAACAGGAATTTGAGGACTAAAGAGGGTATTTTTCTCTTGCTTTTGAAATATCACTATGGTATATTATAAAGGCACTCAACCAACTGGAGTAGTACTCAAGAGGCTGAAGAGGTGCCCCTGCTAAGGGTATAGGTCGGGAAACCGGCGCGAGAGTTCAAATCTCTCCTACTCCGCCATTTTGTTTACACCCACTAAGAATATATAAAGATACGGTCCCGTGGTGTAGCGGTTAACATGCCTGCCTGTCACGCAGGAGATCGCGGGTTCAATTCCCGTCGGGACCGCCATCGTGCAGATGTAGTTCAATGGTAGAACGTAACCTTGCCAAGGTTAATACGGGGGTTCGATTCCCCTCATCTGCTCCA
>DUUI01000003.1 GCA_012841625.1 Erysipelothrix sp.
ATAAAAAAAGAACACTTTGATGCAGTGTTCTTTCAATAGGAGATTAAATTTCCTTACTTAATTTTTTCAAGTATTGGTTCTTCAAGTTCGAAATAAATGTTCCCAATTGTGATATATTCTTGATTGGTCGATGTTTGTTGACCAATTCTCAGAGGTATATCTACTTGTTTTGTTTTAACTGTAATTCTTTCATATTTTACATTTTTAGGTTGATCAACTAATGTTAATGGAACATAGTCAATCTCAACATTGTTAATAACTGGTTTGAAATATTCAAATAAGACATTAACCATTACTTCAATGTTTTGGTTGTTAATAATGTTATCAACATTGACAACACCGTTATCCCCATCAAGAATAACATAATCCCCATTGTCATTCTTATCTAAGAATAATACATATTCACCATTTTCAACTAATGGCATGTGGTTTGAAGTGTAGTAGACATTTGAAGCATCAATAGCAGCTGCTTCTTTAATTTCTATGACATCTTCTACTTGTACAGTTTCCTCTTTGTTGGTAACTTCTTTGTTAGTTTCTTCTTTTATGTGATATACATCTAGTATCTCAACATTTCGTAGTGAGTAGAAAGAATACTTAGTTCTAACTACTGAGTTGGCTAGTGTAAGTTTATCTAATACTTTAACTCTTACAACTAACTCACTTTCATCTTTTAGCTCTTCATATTTTAAATCATTACTTGTTTCATTTTTTACTACAGGGTTTAAATCAAATTCAGGAGCCACTACGCTACGACAAGAACTAAGCACTATTAATACAAGAAGCACCAAGATTCCTTTTAATTTCATGGACTCTCCTTTCTGTGCGTTCATTCTAACAGAATTTAGAACCATTTGTATAGCCCATGAAAAAATATCATCATCTTAAAGTTTATAAACGCCTATTTGAGCTGGCTTATTTGAATACTTATACAATACTCTCTTCAGTTTCAGGGTCAAAGAATTTAAGTTTTGCGACATCCATTGACAATTTCATAATATCTCCATTATGAACATCATCGCGAGCAGAAATCTTTGCAAGCATAGGTTGCCCTGCAAAAGTACCATGTAAAATAAACTCATGTCCTAGTAATTCAGCAACTTCAACATGAAATTCAAATGGTGTATCTGGGAATGCTTGAGCAACTATTCCTTCAACATGAATATCCTCAGGACGAATCCCAAGTATAACTTCTTTACCATCATATTCCTTAAGATTGTTTAGATACATTCCAGGTAATTGAATATAACGATCACCTAAAATAATCATATCCCCTTCAATTTTTCCTCTTAAGAAGTTCATTGCGGGTGCACCAATGAAATTCGCCACAAACATATTCACGGGATTATTATAGATTTCCTTCGGCGCTCCGACTTGTTGAATATACCCATCCTTCATAACAACAATGCGGGTTGCCATCGTCATCGCCTCTGTTTGGTCATGAGTAACATAGATAGTTGTTGAATCTAAACTTTCATGAAGTTTAATAATTTCAGAACGCATCGCCACACGCAGTTTAGCATCTAGATTAGATAAAGGTTCATCCATTAAGAAGACCTTTGCATTTCGTACAATCGCACGACCTAATGCCACACGCTGTCTTTGCCCACCTGATAAGGCGGCTGGTTTACGGTCTAAGTATTGTTCAATCTCAAGAATTTTTGCTGCATCTTCAACACGCTTTTTAATTTCCTCCTTAGGCATTTTGCGTAATTTTAAACCAAATGCCATATTATCAAAAACAGTCATGTGTGGATACAGTGCATATGATTGGAAAACCATTGCGATGTCACGATCTTTAGGTAACACATCATTAACAACACGCTCATCAATTGAGATAGTTCCTGCTGTAATTTCTTCCAATCCAGCAATCATTCGTAAAGTTGTCGATTTACCACAACCAGATGGACCAACAAAAACAATGAACTCACGATCTTCAATATCTAAGTTAAAATCAAAGACCGCCTGAACATTATTGTCATAAATTTTATTAACATTTTTCAAGCTTAAAGTTGCCATATTTCACCTCGTAAAACTATTATAACAAATTGCGAATTGTTGTGTTGTGCATACTGCACATTTTATGAATATAGTTGATAATTAAGTATAATTTCTAATGCTTTAACATTCTCTGTGTCTCGTAAATCCATTTTTGTCTCATCATAAAACTGATTTAAGCGATTATTAATCGTATTGCGATGCACAAACAAATGAGTTGATGTTTTAATGGCATTGCCTCCATTATCAATGTAGGCTCTCGCAAAATCTAATAACACTGGACTAATGCTTCTTACAAATGAAATCATATCATCTAATAATGGTTGATTCTTTTGTATAATCGCTATAAATAAAATTGTTGATAAACGATGCACTTTGTTTGGATTGAGCCTATGCGCAAAACTTAAGGCTTTGGTTGTTAGCTCGTCTTGAGCATAACATTCTAAACAAGTTAATGTAATTCCTTTTTCTTGAGCCATCTGTACACAAAACAAATCCAGTTGATTTCTATCATCACTTTCAATATAAAGGATTCCTTCTGTTGGACTTAGATAATCTATTTCAAAATCCATAATATTTCTAAGTTCTTTCTCAAATAAATTTGAACTACATACAAAACGAATCATGGGGTTACCTTAATAATTATTGAACCATACGGTTGTAGCGTTATCAGTGAGCCATCAAGACTGTTGTCCTTATTGTTAACTTCAATTGTTCCTGACATTTCTAAATCTACTTGTTGTTGGTTGTTTGATAGGTTAAGAACAATAAGTAAAGTTTCACCATTAAGGCTGCGTGTATAGGCCATAATTCGTTGGTTTCCTGTCATTAAATTTGTAAAGTCGCCCTGCTTTAAAACATTTGAACTACGACGATAGCTGCCCCACACTTGATAATGTGTTAGCAGTGAGTTCTCATCATTTAATTGTTCTTGAACAGTTGGTGTGTTCGAATTTAACTGAATATCTTCCCAGGTGGGTGTTTGAATCTCTGCATAACCATCCCATTTAAGGGGTTCGCGAATTCTCTCATCAGGTTTCACACCATAATAGGCGAGCTCTTCACCATAATAAATATATGGATTGCCAGGCATTGTTAATAGGATTGAACCACCTAAGCGCAGTAAATCCCATTGACCATCAAGAAGTGAGCCAATGCGTGGTTGATCATGATTGCTTAAGAAAATACCGTCTAAATAATTTGGGTATTCTTCAAAGAATTTTTGCCCTTTAATATACGGGCTTAAAAAAGCGGTTGAGTTTTGATCACGTATGCTTGAGATAACGCCTTGACCAAAGTCAAAGTTGAATAAAGCATCAAAGGCTTCTGTGTAGTAGGCCATACTCTTATTGTCTGTCCATACTTCAGCAATGACATAGGCTTCAGGGTTTTCTGATTTTACATGATGCTTCATCTCTAACCAGAATTGTAGATTTTTTCTTAAGGTTGACGTTCCTGCACTATATTCATTAACATCATAAGCATGTTTTGCTGCATCATATCTGAAGCCATCAACACCTAAATCCAACCAAAAGCTTAAAATATCTCTAAACTCTTTTCGTACACTGTCTGATTCTAAATTAAACTCAGGCATTTCGCTCCAAAATGAGCCGTAATAATACTGACCATTGTATTCATACCAGGCACTTTTATCTTGGGCTGGTATTTCGTCACGGGATGCTGCTTTAATATAGTAATCATCGTAGTCTTCTTCATTATTCATGGCTTTAATGAACCAAGGGTGTTTACTGGATGAATGATTTAAAACCATGTCCATAATTAAGACCATGTCACGATCATGAACTTCCTGGATTAATTCTTTGAAATCTTCTAACGTTCCAAACTGAGGGTCGATGTCGTAATAATCTGTGACATCATACTTATGATATGAAGGTGATGGATGAATTGGATTTAACCAAAGACCTTTTACACCCATTTCACTTAAGTAATCTAAGCTCTTGATGATTCCTTGTAAATCTCCATAACCGTCCCCGTTTCCATCAGCAAATGATATTGGGAAAATATTATAGAAGATTTCTCCTCTTAGTTTTTCAGCATTACTATCTTGTAAGAGGTCTCTTAGTTCATCTTCACTTCGACTGATAAAACCGTCGTCTGTTTGAGTTGTGCATCCGACTAATAAGAGTAGAACTAAGAGTAACTTTAATAAATGTTTCATTTTTTGTTCACCATCACAATGCTTTCATAGGGTTGTAATTCGTTGGCTGTGTGAGTCTTTAAATTAGATAAAATGATTTCTGAATCTTGCTCTTTATAGGTGACTTTTTTATTTTTCATATTAGCTAAGATTGTAATTGTATAGTTATCATCTTCTCGTATGTAGCCAAATATTGATTTGGATTTTTCTTCGATTAATTTAAAATCTCCATGAATAAATGTATTGGTATATTCTGAATTAATTCTTAGATTAATGGCTTGTCGATAGAAATTTAGTAGCGAATCTTCATCTTTAAGTTGGTCTTCAACATTGACTGTTTTATAATCACTGTTTACTTTTAAATAAGGTGTGGTTGTGCTGAAACCTGCATATTTTGTGGCTGACCACTGCATTGGTAAATGACCATGGTCTCTTGAGTTGAATAATAAGTGGTTAAGGATTTCTTTCTCAGTTTTTCGATGTTTGTTCAACCGAATATAGTTTTGAGAACTTACATCTTTAAAGTCTTCTATCTTGGTGTATTTAGCGTTGGTCATTCCTATTTCTTCACCATTATAAATAAATGGAACACCGTATAAAAATAATAAGATGGTTGCTAACATCTTCCCTGAGACTTTGGGGTTATTTTCATCGCCATATTGGCTCATGACTCGTGGGTGGTCATGGTTGAGCCAGTATTGAGGAAGCAGATACCCTTTGTTTTTCATTCCAGTTATCCAATAGTTGATGACTTGTTTAAGTTCTAAGACATCTGTTTGTTTATTTTCATCTAAGCACCAACAGGCGTCGAAGTTAAAAACCATATCGATTGTTTTTGTGTATTTATAGGCGTCTCTTAATTTTGCGCCACCGCCAACTTCTCCGATGCTGACCATATCATACCTATCGAAGACTTTTGTTTTGAGTTCTTCTAAATAATCATACAGAGCATCACGATTAGAAAACTTAGACCAGTCAGGGGCGATTCCATCTTCGTCTAATTTTTTTCGTGAGTGTGTAAGTGTCATGTCTTTACCTAGGTGGGCAATGGCGTCCATTCGAAAGCCGTCTGCTCCTAAGTCTAGCCAATATTTTGCAAGGTCAAACATTTCAGAGCGCACTTTTGGATTAGACCAATTTAAGTCTGGCATTTTGTCTGAGAAAATCTTTAGGTAGTATTCATTGCTGGTTTCATCATAGTTCCATGCAGAACCGCCAAAGAATGAACCCCAATTATTTGGCTCTTTGCTCCAGATATAGTAGTCTCTCTTTTTGCTTGTTACACTTTGTCTTGATTCAATGAACCATGGATGTTCGTCTGAGGTTTGGTTCATGATATAGTCAAATATTATTTTGATGTCTCGTTTATGACATTCGTCGATTAATTCTTTTATATCATCTAGGGTGCCTAGTCTGTCATCGACATCGCGGTGGTCTATGACGTCATAGCCATTGTCATCGAGTGGTGATGGATAAAAAGGGCCGACCCATAAAAGATTAATGCCTAGATGTTTTAAGTAGTCTATTTTTTCAATAATTCCTCGGATATCTCCGACTCCGTCTTGATTACTATCATAGAAAGAGCGTGGATAAATTTCATATCCGACACTTGTGTATAACCAATTTGGATAACTCATCATCTTGTTCCTTTCAAGAAAAATAGTGGGTATGAAGTACACCCACTATTATTTAACCATAATTTGTTTTAATTTGTTATTGAGCTTGGTTTCCTGCTTCAATTTTTTCAGTTGATAGTTCAATTAAATCAGCAATTGCGTCATCAACAGACATTGTTCCGTCCCACACTTCTGGTGCGATTGTTCCAATGATTCCGTACCAAGCAGCGTCCATTGCTTTCATTTGAGGGTTGTCTGGAAGCATCATTGCTGGTTCTGGATAGTTGTATTCAAATGCACTCATGAACTGTTCTTGAACTGTTTTGCCAGTTAAGTCTGGTGTGAATTCAGAATCAGGGTTTAGTGATGGTGCATATGAACTGTTGTCTACCATTGCTTGGAATCCTTCTGCAGAGTAGATTACTCGCATTAGTTCCATTGCAGCTGATTGGTATTTAGTATGTGTATTGATTACAAATCCTTTAGTTTTAACAAATGGTGAAGGATAGTTTCCTTTCCATGTAGGCATTACAGAGATTGCGTACTCATTGCCTGTTTCAGCTGTCATACCAGCTACGTCTTGCCATGTACCTACTAGTCCAAATGGAGCTAGGTTAACACCGTTTAGTACATTGTCCCAACGCCATCCCATAGATGCTCCTGGTGTTAATGCACCAGATTCTTCGACAGAAATTTGAGCGTCTTTTGCGGCTAAGATGAATTCAAATCCAGCTTTGAATGCAGGATCATCATATCCAGGGTTTAGTGGGTCTCCATCTTTAAATAATTGCCATCCTTCGACAGTATATGCGAAGTAGTCTGACCATTCATTGTTTAAAGACATTGGGAATACAACATTTAATTTGCCTTCTGTTTCTTTTTCAGTAACAACTGCATTACCTTCGTCGTCTGTTTCTAAAACACGAGTTGTAATTGTTGGTCTGTTATCGATGTAAGATTCAGATAGTGCGAAGATTTCTTCCCATGTGTCAAATGCATCTGGTAAGTTATCGCCATTTGCGTCTGTTGTGTCTAAGCCTAAACTTTCAAGAAGTGTTAAGTTAGTTACAAATGCCATCCCGTCGTATGTAACTGGCGCGTAAACTGTTTGTTCAGTTGTGTTTCCAGCGTTGTAGAAAGATTCGATTGCGTTATCTTTAACTAATTTAGCTAAATTTTCTTCTAATGCTAAGATGTGAGCTACGTTTCGAGGTGTTTCACCGTCGATAACCATTAATACATCTTGTAATGCATCTTGCTGAGTTGGAAGTTCATCCGCAGATCCAGCTGCTCCTATGTTTTCAAATGTAACTAGGCCTTCGTGTTCTGGATGAGTTTCGTTCCATAATGCTACTAATGCATTACCTAAATCATCATTGTCAACTCCTAAACGAAGTGTTGCGTCTTCCTCAATTTCATATTGACCTGTTTCAGCATTATAGACAGCGCTTGTTCCGTCTAATGCACCTTCGTTATCGCTTCCTGTTGTTCTGTCGCCTGATGATCCACAAGCAACTAATAGTACAGCGATTAAACCAATGATTAATGCTCTCATTAATTTTTTCATTCTTATGTTCCTCCTAATAGAATGTAGTAATAGTCGTTAAAGCGTACAAAACATAAGCCCCTCAAATTAGACTATGATATGTAACCGCTTAACTACACATAGATTATAGCTTTGAAGAGGATTTATGTCAACCAAACTGGCTTTTTAAAAAGATAAAAAAATAACTTTCTAAAACAAAACTTTGTGTTTGTTTTGAGTTTAATGGCAAACGATAAATATGGTTTAATTGCTATTAAATCAACACTTAGTTTTGATTCGACTTCAATAATTTGAAATAGATCATAATCACTCTGGCCATGTATAATAGCGGAAATATGGCGGTTGCGTTGACTGGTGAGAATAAGCCTATGATG
>DUUI01000041.1 GCA_012841625.1 Erysipelothrix sp.
ATTGAGATTCCTAGTTTGTTCATTTGTCTTCCTTTCTTTGTTTCTTATAGTATATCAAAAATTTGTACCAATAACTTAACAAAAAGCAAAAATATTCATAAATATTAATTGATAAATAATATTTAAGAGTCAAGTCCTTAATTTTGTGTAAAATGCTATAATGCATATTCTTATTTTATTTTTATGCATCACTATGAGTATAATTGATGTATCTTCTTGTGCTTGTTGACCATTCTTCATCAATGTCTATAAGCATCGTACCGATTAATCTATCTGCTGATTCAACATTCGGAAAAATACGAATTACTTTTTCTCTACGTCTAATTTCTTGATTCAATCTCTCTAATAAATTTGTGCTTTTTAATCTGTTGTATTGTGTTGAAGCTGAAGCGGTATATTGGAAAGCATCTTCAAACCCCTCATCTAAACACGCACACATCTTTTTATATTTCTCAGAATATTGATCTATAAGTTTTGTTTTATAAAGCCTTGCGGCATCAATATCTGTAATCCTGAATAAGTTCTTGATTTCATCTCGAATTTCTTGAGTGTTTTTCCTTGGTAATTTATCCATTACATTCCTCAAAAAGTGGACCTGACATCTTTGCCAAACAGATTCTGTAAAACTCTTTTGAATCGCTTTGACTTGCCCTTGATGTGCATCAGAGATAACCATCTCTACATTGCCTAGACCGCGGTTAATCATGGATTGATAAAATGTGTGCCATGAATCTTCGCTTTCTGAATCGCTAATCATGAATCCTAAAATGGTCTTAAATCCTTTAGAATCGACACCGATGGCGATATGACACGCTTTGGACATGACCCGACGATTTTCTCTTACCTTAATATAGAGTACATCAGTCATCAGATAAGGGATTTCTTTATCAATTCGTCTTTCTTTAAACCGAGTGACTTCTTCATCTAGTAATTTGGTGATCGAAGACACATAAGATTTTGAAACGTGTTTACCACATAGTGTTTCTACTACTTGTCCTACTTTACGGGTTGATATCCCAGACACATACATTTCAAGCATGGTCGTCACAAGCGCTTTTTCATTACGTTGATATCGTTCAAAGATATCTGTGCTAAATTGACCATCACGGGTACGGGGGACCCTTAGATTAATGGTTCCTATTCGAGTCGTTAAATCTCTGTCGTAATACCCATTTCTTTGAGAAATACGATGATCGTCTCTTTGATAAGGGGTGACATTACAATATTCATCACGTTGTCTTTCCATTAAGACATTAAATAGTTTCGTTAATATTAGTTGTGAAGCTTCATTCGCTCCGGAGTTAGAAATCAGTGCTTGAAGTTCTGTCTTGTCTAAAGTAAAATGTATTTGAGTCATAAGATGTACCCTTTCTATATGTTTTGTGTCAAATACATTATAGCAAATGGGTAACCTTATGGCTTTTTTACTTTTACACAATTATATGGACTTTATCCAATTATTCTGGCTTTTATATTCGAAAAGTTATATATTTTTAGCTTTCTGCCATTTTAGGACCCCATCCCTAGGCGGCCAACAGTACGACAAACAAGGGTCCCGGCCTAGTGAGACTTTTTCAATGAGCCTGCTTATGTGGGTTTGACTTAACAAAACTAATCGCTGCTTCTATTTTTGGAAGCATTGATTAAAGAACAATATGAACTCGTTTGATGTTTTACTTAATACAATAAAAAAAGTCAATCCTTCTGGCTGAATTGACTTTTCTCTCTATAAGTAAACAAGGAAGAGAGCTAAATAAGTTTCTCAAGTTCTGCTTTTAGTAAAGGTAGAACTTTATTTGCGTCTGCAACATATCCTGCATTCGCAATTGAGAAGATGGCGGCATTTGGATCAGTGTTAATCGCAATGATTAAATCTGATTTGTCCATACCAGCAGTATGTTGAACTGCTCCGGAGATACCCATCGCAACATATACCTTAGGTTTAACTGTTGTACCAGTTTGACCAACTTGGTATTCCTTTTTAGCGATATTAGCATCAACCAAAGCTCTTGATGAACCAGGAGTTGCGCCAATTTCTTGAGCAGTTTCAATAACTAAATCAAATTCATCCTTTAAACCACGCCCAGCAGATAAAATAACATCAGCCTTAGCAAGGTTGACACCCTTAGCTTCTTTATGAATTCTTTGTTTGAAAATGACCTCATCCTCATCTTCACAGTGATAGTCACGCTCAACTAGTTCTTTACGTGAGTCATAAACATCTTCTAATTCATTAAAGACATTCGGGCGAATGGTTGACATTTGAGGACGAGTATTTGGACATACAATCGTTCCAAATAAATTACCACCAAAGGCAGGACGAGTTACCCATAAAGTAGTAGAGTTTTCATTTTCCGGATCAATTTCAATCATTGTAGCGTCAGCCGTTAAACCGGTATTGGCCCGAGCCGCAACTCGTGGTGCACAATCACGACCAATAGTTGTTGCAGCAATTAAAAATGAATCTGGTTTATCCTGAAGAACGACATCATAAAGTGCATTGGTATAGTGTTGAGTTGAGTAGTGAGCAAGTCTTTCTGATTCATAAACTATGACTTTGTCAGCTCCTTTATCAAAGGCTGTATCTGCCAGTGACGTAATATTTTCTCCAAGCAGTACACCAACAACATCAAAATCAACATGTTTAATTTGTTTAACTAGTTTTCGTGACTCACCAAGTAATTGTAAGGAACCTTCTTGAATTTGGTTATTCCTTACTTCTAAGAATACAAAGATATCTTTTGTGTTATTCATGATGAGCTCCTTTCTTTTCTAAGTATGGTTGTAATAATTTAGCAATTCCTTCAGCAGCTTCTTGAGGACTCACCGTTAAGACTTCTGATGTTGAAGTGATTTCACGAGGGAATGTCTTCTTGACCTGAGTAGGGGAACCAGATAAACCAGTATGTTTTTTATCAAGTTTTAAATCTTCGTTAGTCACAATATTAATGTTGCGATCATATGCATCCCATAAGTAATCTACTTTTGGATAACGAGGAGTATTCATTGTCGCCAGCGTAGTTAATAAGACTGGATATTTTGCTTCTAATAATTCAGCATAATCTTCATAATCACGAATGACTTGGATACTTTCTTGTGTGACTTTTTCTATTTTAGAGACATATGTAATTTGAGGGATTTGAAGTTTTTCAGCCACCTGAGGCCCAACTTGAGCTGTGTCGCCATCAATTGCTTGTCGACCCGCTAAAATTAAATCATAGTCAATGGAATTTAAAGCTTCAGCAATAGTATTGGATGTTGCCCATGTATCACTACCCGCAAAGGCTCTATCACTAATTAATGTGACATCATCAACACCCATCCCTATTAATTCACGCATCATTGTTTCGGCTTGTTTAGGACCCATTGTTACAACATGAATATGTGCACCATAGGTATCTTTCATTTTAAGAGCTTCTTCAATGGCCGCTAAATCATCAGGGTTGACGATGGTCGGCACACCAGCTCTAATTAAAGTTCCAGTTTCCTTATCAATTTGCATTTCGGTTGTATCTGGGACTTGTTTAACTAAGACAATAACATTCATAAAATTTTTCCTCCTAACGTAATATGCTTCCTGAAATAACCATACGCTGTACTTCAGAAGTACCCTCATAGATTTCAGTAATCTTAGCATCGCGCATCATACGCTCGATTGGATAATCTTTGGTATAGCCATAGCCACCAAATAATTGTAAACATTCAACAGTCACATGCATCGCTGTTTTAGCCGCAAACAGTTTCGCCTTAGCGGCTTCTAAGCCATATGATCTAGCATTATCTTTAGCATAAGCAGCTGAGTATACTAACCATCTAGCAGCATCAACTTCAGTTTGTAAATCAGCAAGTTTAAACTGTGTATTTTGGAAAGCTGAAATAGAGCGACCAAATTGTTTTCTTGATTTAACATATTCAACCGTTTCATCAATCGCTCCTTGAGCAATACCTAAGGCTTGAGCCGCAATTCCAATACGACCACCATCTAAGGTATGCATCGCAATCTTGAAACCTTGATTAGGTTTTCCAAGTAAGTTTTCCTTAGGAACTTTAATATTTTCAAAAATTAACTCACAAGTACTCGAAGCACGAATACCTAACTTATCCTCTTCTTTTCCAACAGTGAAACCCTCCATGCCTTTCTCTAAGATAAAAGCAGAGATACCACGAGTTCCCTTGCTTGGATCAGTCATCGCAAAGATAATAAAGATATCAGCCGGTCCAGCATTCGTAATAAATATTTTTGAACCATTTATTAAATAATAATCCTCATGCTCAATCGCATGTGTTTGTTGTCCAGCAGCATCAGTTCCAGCATTAGGCTCAGTTAAACCAAATGCTCCCAGTTTTTCACCCTTGCTAAGCGGAACTAAATACTTTTCTTTTTGTTCTTTAGTACCAAAAGCCATAAGAGGGTCACAAGCAAGAGATGTGTGAGCACTTAAGATAACACCAGTAGTCGCACAAACCTTAGATAATTCCTCAACTGCTAACGCATAGGAAATGGTATCTGCGCCTGCGCCACCAAATTCTTTAGGGATATTAATACCCATCATATGTACATCTTTCATCTTGACAACTGTTTCTAAAGGAAATTGTCCAGTTTGATCAATCTCTTTAGCGAGTGGTTTTACTTCATTCACTGCGAAATTACGAAACACCTTTTGTAAAGCTAGTTGTCGATCAGTTAAATTAAAATTCATAGTTTTACCTTTCTATATATATTAAACACAACATGTATGATTCTTTTTATAGTCGAGGAGCTAAAACAGTCGCTTGTCCTGAGAGAACGACTTCTCCATTTTGATTGGTACAAATTGTATCAAAAATGACTCGTTTCTTTTGAGTTTTTTCTACTACAGTAACGGTTGCTGTGATAGTATCACCAAAATAAACTGGTTTTGTAAAGTTACTATCTTGTCGTAAATAAATTGTCCCATTACCTGGAAGTTTAGTACCAAGAACTGTCGAAATAAGACTAGCGACTAGGGCACCATGCGCAATCCTTCCCTTAAATGAAGACGCACTAGCAGTTACCTCATCAAAATGTGCTGGATTTAAATCTCCACTAATTCCGCCAAATAAGACGACATCAGTCTCAGTAATAGTCTTGGTGAATGAATCTGTATCACCTAATTGAATCTGTTCAAATGTTTTAGCCATTGTTCCTCCTTATGTTCAAACATGAATGGTAGTTCATGTTAAATATAGACCTTTGTTTATTAAATGTCAAGCACAAAATAAAAAAATAACAAGTTGTGATAATCCCGTTAAATCATACAAAAACGATTAATATGTTAAAATAAAAGAAAACGCTCACATTTTTTGTTGACATTTTTTAAAATGTAGTATATCTTTATAGTGAAGGTGAATGGACATTCATGTTCATTCTATGACTTAAAAATTTAGAGGAGGAATATCATGAGGAAACATGTCGGGATTGTCGGTCTTGGTCTGTATTTACCAGAAGGCCGTATGACAGCTCAAGAAATATCTGAAGCAACTAATGGGGTTTGGGCAACAGACGCAGTAATTGAAAAATTAGGGATTATTGAGAAAATAATGCCTGGTGATGATCCATTTGAAGATGGAACTCAAGAAATGGGCGCAAAAGCATCTTTAGAAGCTTTAAAGGATGCCAATATGGATCCATTGGATATAGATGTTGTTTTATGCTTTGGTGAGGAGTGGAAAGAATATCCACTAACAACTTCAGCACTATATATACAAGATCGAATTGGTGCAACCAGAGCCTGGGGTATCGATGTTCAAAACAGATGTTGTACCAGTTTAACAGCACTAAAGATGGCTAAAGATATGTTAATGGCTGATGATGACATTAATGTTGTCTTAGTCGCTGGCGGTTACCGTAACAGTGATTTTGTTGATTATTCAGATAAGAATATGTCAATGATGTATAACTTAGGAGCAGGCGGTGGAGCTTTCATTCTTAAGAAGAATGCAGGTAAAAACGAACTTCTAGGAACTGGTTTACGTACTGATGGATCACTGGCTCGTACAGCAGGTGTTGAAATTGGAGGGGTAGTTAATCCAATTACTCACGACAATTTAGAAGAATCAAGAACATCATTACGCTTAATGGATCCAGTTCGCATGAAGAATCGCTTGAATGAAGTGTCAATGCAAAACTGGTATGACTGTATTGATGAAGCCTTAACTAAGAGTGACTTAACACGAGAGGATATTGATTACTTAAGTGTTTTACATATGAAACGCTCAGGTCATAATGCGATGGTTAAAGACCTAGGTCTAGAGCCAAATCAAAGTGTTTATTTAGAAAACTACGGACATATCGGACAAGTTGACCAAGTTTTATCACTGGTACTTGGACTTCAACAAGGAAAAATAAAAGAAGGATCAGTTGTTTGTAGCATCGCTGCCGGTATCGGTTATGTGTGGGCTGCCAACATTATCCGCTGGGGCGAAGTGAATGAGTGATATTCTTAGCATAATTCTAAGATCTCTTGAATATGGTAGTATTTATGCTTTTGCTGCATTTGGAATTGTTTTAATATATAGAACATCCTTTACCACAAACTTTGCGCAAGGGGTAATCGGAATGTTTAACACATTTGTCGTAGCTAAAGTGATGGCAGACTTTGGGTTAAACATCTGGCTCTCAACCATAGTTGGTGTTTTAGCAGCTGTTGTAATGGGATTTGTTATCGATATTGTGATAATGCGAAATGCTAAGAAAGTCAATGTTGTCGGTAAACAAATTATAACGATGGGAATCTTATTAATTATTTTAGGGATTGCGCCAATGGTATTTGGTGTTTATCCATATGTATTGCCTCGCTTTATTCCACAAGGGCATGCTGAAATATTCGGAGCAACTATTTCGTATAATGCATTGTTTAATATTATCTTAACGGTTGTTGTGATGTTGCTCATGTTATATGTATTATTAAAAACCAAAGCAGGATTAGCTATACGTGCAACTGCTTCGAATGAACAAACAGCACGATTAATGGGTATCCCAACAAAAACAGTTACAATGTTTTCATGGGCCATTGCTGCCGCCATGTCAGTCTTAGCAGGCGTCATGGCTGCACCATTTGGGACAGTTAACATTGGATTTATGAATGATGTACAAATTAGTGCCTTTATGGCTGTTGTCTTAGGAGGTTTCTCAACCTTCCATGGACCAGTTATCGCGGCCTTCATCATTTCAGTATCAACAAACTTATTACAAGTTTATTTACCAAGTGGAATTGGAACTGTTTGGGGCAAACCTCTTGTTTACTTACTAATTCTTATATTCTTAATTTTCAAACCAATGGGTCTCTTTGGTAAGAAGACTGTGAAGAAGGTGTAGTATGAAGAATAAACTAAACAACCCAATTCTTGGGTATATTTTGATTGGTGCCATATTTGCATCACTTGTCTTCTTTGTCAACATAGGTGTTGCTAAAACATCGTACCTAATTACTTTTGGAGTGACGATGATTTATGCCATTGTTGCCTTAGGCTTGAACTTATTACTTGGATACAGTGGACTAATTTCATTAGGAACAGCAGGCTTTATGGGCTTTGCTGCTTATATTTCTGGGTATATTTTCAATAATACTCAGCTACCATTTGAAATCGGAGCTCTTATAGCCATTATTATTCCTACATTGTTAGGTATCCTGGTTGGATTAATCTCCTTGAAGATTCAAGGGATTTACTTAGCCATCGCAACACTTGCGATATCAGAAATCTTTAGAGAAGTGTTCATTCAATTAGACTGGTTTACACGCGGATCAGCAGGGATGGTAATTGGTGATTATCCAACATTGCTAGGGATATTTCAACTAGACCAAAAAGGAACCTATTTGTTGATTGTCGCCGTCATGGTTGTCGTCTTTATTCTGGTTCATTTCTTGACCAAAGGATACTTAGGACGATCACTAAATACGATGCGCTCAAGTGAGCCAGCAGCCCGTGCTATGGGCGTCAATGTCTTTTACCAAAAAGTCTTAAGCTTTACCATTGCAACCGCAATTTCGGCTTTAGGTGGGGTTCTATATGTTCACTTTGTCCGTTATTCGGCACCAGGAACATGGACTTTAAATCTAAGTTTAACCTTTCTAGCAATTATTGTGGTGGGTGGCTTTAGGTCAATCAGCGGCACCTTAATTGGAGCATTATTACTCTATTCATTTACTGAAATCTTCTTTAAGAATCCAGCATTACCATTCTTAGCAAACTTAACCCCAATTATTCGGGGTGGATTAATGATTTTATTTGTCATATTCTGGCCAAATGGAATTGCTAGCTTCTTCAGTAATATAAAGAATAAGTATCTAGCAAAAAGATCATTAAAGGAGGGTGACGCATGAGTGAAGTTCTAAGAATCAAGGACCTATCAATTGCCTTTGGAGGACTGAAAGCTGTTGATAACTTATCATTCTCGATTAATGAAAATGAGATTTATGGTTTAATTGGTCCCAATGGAGCCGGAAAAACAACCGTCTTTAACTGCATTACACAATTCTATGAACCTGATGCAGGAACTGTTGAATTTAAGAATAACCAAGATGAATGGATTAGTTTAAATTCACTACAAGCTCATCAAGTCATTAAAAACGGTTTAGTCAGAACTTTCCAAAACGTTGAGTTAGTTCCTGAGCTAAGTGTTCTGGATAATGTCTTAATTGGTGGTCACATTAATTTTGAAACAACGTTTGTACACCAATTCTTCCAAACACCCAAAGCTCGCAAAGAAGAAAAACTTCAACGTGAAAAAGCTCATCAAATTCTTCAAAAAGTAGGAATTGATCACCTTGCAGGAATTTATGCAGGAGCACTCTCATATGGAGTTCGTAAGAAGATTGAATTAGCACGAACACTCATGAGTGATCCAAAATTCATTATTCTTGATGAGCCAGCTGCCGGTCTTAACGATAAAGAGACAGAGGACTTTTCTCAGTTAATTAAAGATATTCGTGATGAATACAATTGTACAATTCTATTGATTGAACATGATATGGGATTAGTGATGGGGATATGTGACCGTATTACCGCAATTAACTTTGGTAAGTTCTTAGCTACAGGCACGCCTCAAGAAATACAAAAGAATCCAGATGTTATAACTGCCTATTTAGGCCAGGAGGATGATGATGAGTAAAGTGACACTTAAAGTATCTGATTTAGTTGTCAACTATGGTCCGATTTCTGCCTTAAAAGGTATTGATATTGAAGTCAAAGAGAATCAAGTCGTTGCGATTTTGGGTGCCAATGGCGCTGGCAAAACAACATTACTTAGAACTATCTCTGGCTTAGTCAAAAGTCAATCTGGATCGATTGAGCTATTTGATAAAGATATTACAAAACTGGAAGCTGAAAAGATTACCAAGGCTGGTGTTTCTCAATCACCAGAAGGCCGACAAATCTTTTATGATTTATCTGTTTTAGATAACCTGAAAACTGGTGCCTATACACTTTCAGACAGAAAAAAACTAGATGAGAATTTTCAGTTTGTATATAAACTCTTTCCAATTCTAAAAGAAAGAGAAAACCAGGTTGCCGGAACGCTATCTGGTGGTGAACAACAAATGTTAGCTATAGGGCGAGCACTAATGAATTCACCAAAAGTATTACTTCTCGATGAACCTTCATTAGGCCTTGCGCCATTAATTGTGAAGGACATTCTTGAGATTACGCGTGAAATCGCTGATTCAGGTGTATCTGTTATTATCGTTGAACAAAACGCGAAACAAACACTGAAGATTTCTGATTACGCATATGTATTAGAGTTAGGACGTATCAGTGAAGAAGGTCCAGCTCAAGAATTACTTCAATCGACAACATTGATTGAAGCCTATTTAGGAAAGTAACTAAGTTTCTTAGTACTGATAGAAAGAATTATACAAAAAGGAGGAAGACTTTCTATGAAAAATTTATTGAAGTCACTATTGGCTTTACTACTGGTTTTCGCACTGGTTGCTTGTTCAAGCACACCAACAGAAGAAACACCAGAAGATGAAACACCGGTCGAAACACCGGACGAAACACCTGAAGAGCCTGAAGAGCCTGCAGAAGAAGTTTCACAAGGTGTTACTGATGTAGAAGTATTAGTTGCAAACTGTGCTGGAACATCAGGTGCATTATCAACAGTAGGTGTTCCATTTAATGCGGGTATTGAAGCTTACTTCAACATGGTTAATGAAGCTGGTGGCGTCAATGGACGTACTATTAGATTCATTCATCAAGATGATGAAGCAGACCCTGCACTAGCTATGGCATGTGCACAATCAATGGTTGAAGACGAAGGCGTCTTTGCTTTTGTTGGACACTTCTACACTGGTTCAATCGTAGCTACTTATGACTACATTAGTGGCAAAGGTGTACCAATGGTTTATTACGCATCAGGTGTAAATACACTATTTAACGAAAATGCAACAGGAAATGACAGAGTGTCATTCCCAGTTCAACCAATCCTTATTACTGAAGGTCAAGTTATGGTAGCACGTGCTGTTTCTAACTTTGGCGCAGAAAAGATAGGTATGATCTACACAAATGATGATGCTGGTTTAGATATGCTTAATGGAGCAGAAGCTAAAGCTGCAGAATTAGGAATTGAATTTGTTGCAGAACAAGTTGCTGCAGGCGCTACAGACGTTTCAGCTGCTGTTACAAACATTATGAATGCAGATGTTGATGTTGTTTTAGGAGCAAGTATCCAAGGAACTATCCCTCAAATTATTTCAGGATTAGCGACACAAGGTAATACTGCACCAGTTATTACGTCATACAACAATACAGATGCTGTTATTGCTGGACAAATCCACCCATCTTCAGATGGTCAATTCGAAGTTTATGCTTCAGGATGGATTGATTTAACTCAAGAAGGCGCTGATGTTGAATTAGCTGACTTTGTAGCAAATATTGATGCAGAGCACGCAGGTTCCGCATTTGCGACTGCTGGTTGGATTGCTGGACACACATTCACTGAAGGCTTAAAGGCTGTTGGTGAAGATACACTAAACTGGGAAAACTATGTTGATGCATTAGAAAATCATGATCTTAAGATTCCATTTGGTGGATATATTGACTTCAAAGATGGTCGTCGTGTTGGAACAGACTCAATGACTCTTATGAAATTAGATATGGTAGAAGGCGCTGACGGAGCTGAAGCACCTGGTTGGGTTTTAGAACAACCACTACAAAATATTGAACAAATTTTAGGTCAATAATTGTAATCATTAGGAGGGTGCATTACACCCTCCTTTTTCATAATACTAAGAATTTAAGAAAGGATAGATTATGGCAAAATATATAACAGTCCAAGAAGCGTTAGACTTAGTCAATGATGGTGACGAAATTGTTACCGGCTTAGCAGCTTCTGAAGGACGTGATTTCTTATCACAACTACATACCATTGCAAACCGTATTGAAAATAAAGTTCAACTAACGAACTGTTTACCAATGGTCGATTATGAATTTCAAAAAGCAGAGTATGCTAATAAATTTTTCGTGAATGGTTGGTTCTATTCACCAACAATTCGTAAAATGCACAAACAAGGCAATGCATCATTTATTCCCAACAACCTACATATAGCAGGCTCACGTCGCCTTGATTACCGTGTCCCTCGTATTTATATTGGTTCTTGTTCAGCCGTTGATGAGCATGGCTATATCTCATTATCTTGTGGAAACACATATGAAAAAGAAATGCTTGAAGCGGTCGAAATTACTATTTTAGAAACTAATCCAAATTTCCCTCGTACTTTTGGGGATGTTCAAGTTCATGTTGATGAAATTGACTATTTAATTGAAGCTGATTATCAACCACCAATTATTCCTTCAGCTGAGCCAAATGAAAAAGACTTAGTTATTGGTAGATTAATTGCTGATTTAATTAATGATGGTGATTGTATTCAATTAGGCATTGGAGGAATTCCAAATGCTGTTGCTAAATCACTTTATGACAAGAAAGATTTAGGTATTCACACTGAAATGTTAACGTCTGAAATGGCGAGACTTGCAAAGGCAGGCGTTATTACTGGAAATAGAAAACAACAACAAATTGGTCAAATGACTACGACATTCATCCTAGGTGATGAAGAACTGTATGAATTTGTTGATAATAACCCATCTGTTGCAGTTCTGGCTGGATCTTGGGTTAATAATCCGCACAATATCAAGATTAATGATAATCAAATCTCAATTAATACGACCATTGAAGTTGATTTAACAGGTCAATGTGCATCTGAATCTATTGGATCAATCCAATATTCAGGGACCGGTGGTCAAGCTGATACATCAAGAGGAGCAACTTATTCTAAGGGCGGTAAATCAATTATTGCTTTATACTCAACAGCCAATGTTCGTAATAAAGAAACAGGTGAAAGAGAAATGAAATCGAAAATTGTTTCTCAATTAACGCCTGGCGCAATTGTGTCTTTACAAAGACAGGACACAGACTATGTTGTGACTGAATATGGTGTGGCTCACTTAAGAGGAAAAACAGTTGCTGAAAGAGTTGAAAGTTTGATTGAAATTGCGCATCCAAACTTTAAAGAAGAATTAAGAAAAGAAGCATTAGAGTTTGGAATTATTGGAAAATAGCATGACCTTCACCTTTAATAACAAACAAGTCTATTATGAAGTTCATGGCCAAGGAAAACCACTTATTATTCTTAATGGAATTATGATGAGCACGAAATCATGGGCTCAGTTTATTGAACCATTTACACAGTTCAATCAACTGATTTTAGTCGATTTCTTAGACCAAGGTCAATCCGAAAAAGTGACTCAGCAGTATGATCATTCGCTCCAAGTCGATGTTGTGATTGCCTTACTTGAGCATCTTAACCTTGGGAAGGTTAATGTGTACGGAGTTTCATATGGGGGGCAAATTGCGCTTCAAGTAGCACTCAAACGACCAGATTTAATTGATAAGATGTGCTTATTTAATACTTCTGATGAAACCTCATATTGGCTCAGTGAAGTAGGCCATGCTTGGAATAAAGCGACTCATGATGGAGAAGCTTATTATCTTACAACAATTCCGATTATTTATTCACCGAAATTCTTTAATGAAAACAGAGAATGGATGGAAAACCGTAAGAAGATTTTAGTTGATGTCTTTAGCAATCAAGACTTTATTGATTCAATGGTCCGCTTAACAAAGAGTTCAGAACCATATAATGTGTCAGATCAAGTCCACAAGATTAAACATGAGACATTAATTGTTGGTTGTGAGTATGATTTTGTGACTCCATATTATCAACAAGAGTTATTACATGAAAAATTAGAAAACTCAAATTTAGTGTTTGTTCCAGATAGTGGGCATGCCTTAATGTATGAAAAACCTACCTTATTTGTAAGCCTTGTGTTAGGATTTATTAATAACAATAAAACAGAGTTTACGCTGTAGAAAGGAACGAACATGAAAACATATGAAAGATCTCAGTTTAAAACTGAGAACAATGAAACGATTAGTTACTTTTTAACGAGTGACGATAAACCTAAATTACTTCTCATTCACGGAAATAATTCAGGAGCAAACCATTGGTTAGACGTTGTCGATAAATTAGAAGACAAGTATTCGCTCTTAGTTCCTGATTTACGTGGTTATGGTGAAAGTTCATATCTTACACCTATTCGCTCTTTAGTAGAACTTGCTCAAGATGTGAAGGAGCTTTTAAACTTTTTAGAGTGGAGAAAGTTTTCAGTCATAGGTTGGTCTTTAGGAGGCGGAGTAGCTATGGAATTAGCCGCTATAATGCCAACTGAAGTAGAGAAGCTTGTGCTAAATGCATCTGTTGGAGTTCAAGGATTCCCGATGTATGAATTTGATATGGAAACATTCCAACCAATTTTAGACAAACCACTAACTACTTATGAACAAGTAGAGAACAATCCAATTTATGTCTTACCAATGGAAACAATGAAAATAAACAATGATCGTGAAAACCTAGCCAAGTCCCTTCATGGTCTAACAGCATCAACACCTGTTTCGGATGAATTTATGGATGTCATTATTGATACTTTGTTACAACAACGTAATTTAGTTGATGCAGACTATGCTTTATTGACATTTAATGTGACGAATCAAGAGACACCAGCAGCTGTTGGCAGTAACAAGATTGAACAAATTAAGTCCGAAGTCTTAATAGTTCATGGAGATAAAGATGTCGTTGTATTACCAGTAATGGCTCAAATATCTAAGCAGTTCTTTGGTGATAAAGCTGAACTGGTTGTTTTAGAAAATGCAGGTCACGCAGTACACAGTGATCAGTGGCAGCAGTGGCACCAAGTTGTTACTGACTTTTTGGAAAAATAAAAGATGTCACATATTAAAAGACCAAAAACAAAAAGAGGTCGCCAAACATTTCAGGCCTTATTACATGCGGCTGAACACCAATTCTACAAGCTAGGCTATCATGGAGCAACAATTAAAGATATTACCACTGAAGCAAATGTCGGATTAGGTACATTTTATATTTATTTTCATGATAAGAAATCATGTTATCAGTACTTACTTTTATCGTATTCACATTTAATTCGGTCTCAAATCGCCAAAAGAATTGAGAATGTCGAAAATCGTCAAGAAGCTGAACGTCTTGGACTTTTAGAATTTTTAGAGATCGTAAGAGACAATCAATCAATTTATCATATTATTTGGGAATCTCTTTATATCGACAAAGAATTGTTTGTTGATTACTATTCGAGTTTTGCTGAAAATTACGCAAAAAATATTAGCAAGAATCAAAATGAAACAGGCTACAGAGACTATGATCCAGAAGTAATGGCTTATGTATTAATGGGTATTTCAAACTTTATTGGATTGAGATACACTTTATTCTCAAAGTCAGATGATTTGGAAGAAGTAGTCGATGAAGTTTTAAAAATACTTGAAAATGGAATATTCAAGTAGAAAAGGAGAAATTATGTCAAAAGTATTTATCGTAGGAGCAAAAAGAACGCCAATTGGCTCATTTCTTGGCTCTCTTAAAAATGTGGGTGCCGTAGAATTAGGGTCAACCGCCATTAAAGCTGCTTTAGAACAAGCAAAAGTTGATCCAAAAGATGTCGATGAAGTTGTCATGGGGCATGTTTTAGGAGGCGGAACGAAACAAGGACCAGGTCGTCAAGCATCAATCAATGCGGGTATCCCTGATTCAAAAGTAGGCTATAGCATTAACATGCTGTGTGGATCTGGAATGAAATCAGTTTTATTAGGGTACCAAAGCATCAAAGTAGGGTTGAATGATTTAGTCGTAAGCGGCGGAATGGAATCAATGTCACAAGCACCATTTGTACTTAAAGGTGTTAGAGATGGTGTTAAAATGGGCAACCAAGAACTAGTCGACACAATGCTAAGTGATGGATTAGTTGATGCCTTTGATGGTATCCATATGGGTATAACAGCTGAAAATATTGCTGAAAAACACGGTTTAACAAGAGAACAACAGGATGCTTTCGCATTAGACTCTCAAAACAAAGCGGCAAAAGCTTTAAAAGAAAAAGTCTTTGTTGATGAAATTGTTCCAGTTACGTATTCAACTCGTAGGGGCGATGTTGTTGTTGATACAGATGAGCATCCACGCTCAACCTCGCTTGAAATCTTAGGAAAATTGCGCCCTGCATTTAAAAAAGATGGAACTGTAACAGCTGGAAATGCGTCAGGAATTAATGATGGTGGTTCAGCTGTGGTATTAGCCAATGAAGAAACAGTGAACGAAAAAGGACTATCTCCACTCGTTGAAATTGTTGGTGTTGGCCAAGGTGGAGTTGATCCAAAAGTGATGGGATTAGGTCCAGTTCCAGCGATTGAAAAAGCATTAATAAATGCTGGTTTAACATTAGCAGATATGGATGTAATCGAACTTAATGAAGCATTTGCGGCACAATCACTAGGTGTTGTTCGTGAATTGTCAGAAGCACATAATATGACTGAAGAAGAAATTCTAGCTAAGACAAATCTTCATGGAGGAGCAATTGCTTTAGGTCACCCAATTGGTGCATCAGGAAACCGTGTACTTGTAACACTTATTTACTTAATGAAGAAAAAGAATGCGAAATATGGTTTAGCTTCACTCTGTATAGGTGGAGGCATGGGTACAGCAATTATCGTTAAAAATGTCTAAAATAGTAACACCTTATGGAAAGCTTCACTATGAAGTAGAGGGACACTCAGATCAAACTATTGTCTTTATGAATGGTGTCATGGCATCTTTAAATTCATGGAGTACATATGTCAAACAATTTGTTGATTTGGGGTATCAAGTTGTAACCTTTGATTTTATAGGACAACTACTTTCAGATAAACCAGAAGGTCCGTATACCTTTGATCAACATGTTGATGAAGTATCCTTACTTTTAGACCATCTAAAGGTAACAAAGGTTCATATCATAGGAACCTCTTATGGATCTGAGGTTGGTATGAAATTTGCGATGACTTATCCCAAGAAGGTTCTGTCATTATCACTAATTGATGGAACGGCTGAAATCACACCATCCATTAAAAAAGAAATTGATCGATGGACTGAGCTTACTTATGGTCCAGGCGATCAGTTCTTCTGGGGTATGGCGCCTGGTATTTATCATCCTGACTTCATTGAAAAAAACAGAGAAGGCTTAGAGAAACGCGCCCAAAGACTGGTTGGAGCAAAGGAATATTTAAGAGGCCAAAGAATACTATATAAGACATTCTTAACAGAAGTAAATTTCTTGGATGAACTTGATAAAATAGAATGTCCGACAATTGTTATCGTTGGAGAAGATGATACATTAAAAACAGTCAATGATTCACTTAATATTCATAATGGAATCAAGAATAGTGAAATGGTCATTATTCCAAATTGTGGTCATGTCGCAATTTTTGAGAAACCAGATGAGTTAAGCACATTATTAATAGGATTTATTGAAAAGATGAGATTATAAAATTTCATCTTTTTCATTTGAGTAATATGTTCAATTTTTTGATAAAATATAGGTAATCAATGAACAACCTAAATCTAAAGGAGAATATACTATGCGAAAATTATTTATTTTAATAATACTATTAATGTTGGCTGGATGTGTGACAAACAATCAAAACCAACCATCAGACCCTGTTGAGCAGGAAGAACCAACAGACCAACCAATACCTAACAATAATGTGTCACAACAACCATATACAGAAGTATTAGATGACACATATTATTTAATATTGAATGGGCATCGACCAATAGATGATAGCCAACCTCAACAAGGGGTTCGAGAAAAGATAGTGAATAGAACTCGTCAAGAGGCTTTAGAATCAATTGGATATACACTGATTGATTTAAATGGAGATGAAGTGGATGAGTTACTTGTAGGAATTGATGACTATGAAGATAAGACAACCATTTTGTTAGCTTATACTCTAGTGGATACAAAACCACAATTGATTTTTGAATCAACTAGTTCAAACTCATATTACATGATGGCTAATAATCGATTCTTTTATCGTGGAACTAATATATTTGATAGTGGTTTTGGGACATTCGTATTAAATGAAGATGCGACATCATTAGTGAATGAGGAGTTTACCTTTATGCACTTAAATGATGAGTCGCCTGAATATTACAAAAATACAAGTGCCTCATGGAATCCATCTGATTCAGAGAAACTAGACATTCAAAATGAGGAATTTTTAAGCCTGGATCAAGAGCTCTATCAAGAAGTCATAAAAGTAGTGCTTACTGAATTTGATTCATATGAGCCAGTAGAAACATATCCAATAAGTGACGAAGTTCCTATTATATTATCATTTGAAACAGCTGACTCACCAAGTAATTATGATGAGTTTATTGTTGATGATGGCCAAAATAATCAAACTGCAATCTTTATTACAACTAATAGCACCGTCAAAGAGTTTAAAGTTCTGCAACTTGAGCTTGAAGACTTTGATGAAACAGGCGAGATTGAGTTTAAAACATCAGAATTACTTCCTATGGATGAATTAATACCAGAACGAGCACTTTTATTACGCATACCATTTATGGGAACCATTCCAAATTATGGAATTTCATTCGTCGATTCAATTGGTCAAGAACGTTACTTTATACTTCAAGAAAGCGGTCGTGATGGGTCTTTATTATTAAGTGAGTTTTGGAAATAAAAAAATTAATTATGATACAATACTTTTAAGGAGAAAGATATTTATATGAAACGTTTAATTAGTGCCAATGCATCAGATATCGCAAAGATGTCTGCCTCTGAACTAAAGCAGAGTATTAAGGCGAGTGAAGGAAGAACTATTCTTTCTGAAAATATCGCAATTATTCCAACAACAGTCTTGGATATAACAAGCGCCGAGATTGCGAAAGGATTTGGAGCTGATTTGATTCTCATCAATATGGTAGATGTCTTTAAACCAGCCGTATGGGGTCTAGAATCACAAGATGATTTTGCGAGACAATTAAAAAATTTAACAGGTGCACCGGTAGGAATTAACTTAGAACCAGTAGATACAGAAGCTGATATGTTAGAATCAAAGCTTGATGTATCAAATGGACGCCTAGCAACTGTTGAATCACTGAAAAAGATTGAGGAATTAGGAATGGATTTCGTGTGCTTTACAGGAAACCCAGGAACGGGTGTGACCAATAATGCCATTATGGAAGCAGTCAAGATGACCAAAGAACATTTTTCTGGCTTAATTATTGCCGGTAAGATGCACGGATCAGGAGTCAATGAGCCAGTGGCTGATGTTGACAATATAAAAGAACTGATTGAAGCAGGAGCTGATATAATCTTAGTTCCATCAATTGGTACGATTCCAGGCTTTGATCATGATCAACTTAAACAAGCAGTAAAGGTAGCCCATGAACATGGGGCTCTTGTGATGAGTGCGATAGGAACCTCGCAAGAAGGAGCAAAGGCTGAAACAATTCGTTATATGGCCATCCAAAACAAGATTTGTGGAGTCGATATTCAACACATTGGAGATGGTGGATATGCAGGCTTAGCACCAGCACTCAATATTTTGGAAATGTCTCAAGCAATCAGAGGAATTAGACATACCTTAAGTCGAATGGGACGTTCAATTAATAGATAAGTTTACAAGGAAGCTCTCAATAGAGATCTACCTTATAGTGAAACTGTTAAAGCCTATTTAGCAGCAAATTATGAACTTGAGAAAGCAATGACTTATCTATTGGATGAATTGGAAGATAAAGGTGTACTGGATAAGACCTTGATTGCAATTAGTGCGGATCACTATCCTTATGGACTGAGTAACCAGGAGATTAGTGAACTAATGGGTCATCCGGTTGAAGAAAACTTTTAACTTTATAAAAACTCATTGATTCTTTATAATTCCACAATGGAACCGATGGTGGTTGATAAGCCAATGGCGAGTGTTGATATTTTACCGACATTGTCCAATTTGTTGGGATTAGAGTATGACTCGCGTTTAATGGTTGGCAAAGATGTTTTTTCTGACAATGAACCTTTGGTTATTTTCTTGAATCGCTCGTTTATTACTAAGGATATTATGTATAACTCCAAAACAAAAGAAGTCATTCAACTATCAGATAGAGTTCTGAGTGATGAACAACTTCAATATTTAAAGGACAAAGTGGAATCAACTTTTTACTTATCGAAACGAATTATCGAACTAAAATACTATAAATTTCTAGAAATGCCACAATAATTAAACATTTCGTTTTTTCTTGATTAAATAGTCAATAAACCAAGCTAGTAAATAGCCGACTAAAGCAATAAAAGCGAGTAGTGCCATAATAAAGTATCCTAATGCCACAAAGCCCATTGAGTCTTGGGTTGTTCTTGAGACGATGAAGAATCCAATGGTGACGATACTATAAAAGATTGCTCCTGCGTTGATGATTGTTTTTCGTTTGAAGAGTCTTGACACCAAAAAATAACTTAGAAAACCAAGAGCAATGGGTATAAAGAATGTTAAAAATTCACGAAAATTCATAGTTTTTACCTCCGTAAGTTTATTATCAACAAATCTTTGTGATTTGCTAATAAAAGTATCACAAAATAAAATCAATCGCATATTATAATTGAAAGGTATTAACTTCAATTAAGTTTTGTATTATACTTAATAATACAATAGATTAAGGAGACCATATGTCAAAGTATAAAGAAATTGCTAATATGATTGAAGAGAAAATTGTAAATGGTTTCTATGATGATACGAATAAACTTCCGACAGAGGATGTTCTCATTAAGGAGTATCAATCATCCAGAAATACAATTCGAAATGCGATTAATCATTTAATGCGGCGAGGCTTTGTTGTCACAGTTCAGGGGTCTGGGGTATTTTTAAGAAAGGGTGATAGTGACGGGGCAATTAATCTTGAAAATTTCTATGGGCTAACTAAACAGTTCAAGAACAAGAAAGTAACAACTAAGCTTATTTCGTTGGAATTAAAAAAACCGTCACAACAATTAGTATCAAAACTGAAGTGTAATCCTGAAACACTGGTGTATCATATAAAACGCCTGCGGTTTGTTGATGGTGATCCGTTTGTTGTGGAATATACTTATTACAATTCGGACGTCGTTCCAAATATTACTGAGAAGATTGCCCAAACGTCAATATTTTCGTATATTCGCGAGAAACTAAAGCTTGAGATTGGTTATGTTGATATGATTATCAGCGCAGATATTCTGGATTCACAAGATGCTATTTTATTGGGGCTTGAAGATGGCATGCCATCGATTAATACAGAAAACGTCGAAATGTTGAAGAATGGAAAAATCTTTGCTTGTTCCAAGGACGTTCATCATTATCGTCGAGCGAAGTTTTTAAAACTATCGAATTATATTTAAAAAGAGGAAGTAAACGGTTGTTACTCCCTCTTTTTGTTGAACTGCGGTAAATACTGCTGGTGAGCCTCTAGCATCTCATCAAGAATTTTCTTGGCTTTTTTCTCGGATTGTACTAATGGATTGATAACCATCGCTAAATATGCATCTGAATAATTACCTGAGATGGCTGCTTTCACTGTTTGTTTTTCAAATGCTTTCATCTGCTGAATAATCCCTAATGCTCCTTCATTTAGTTTAGGCATTGTCAATGGTATAGGGCCTTCTTTTGTAATAATAGAACTAACTTCGACCACATCGGATAAATCAATTCCAATAAGTGCTCCTCGATTCACGGTGTTGACGACCTGGATATCCTTCTTGTCATTATAAATGGAATCCATCAGGTTACATGCTGCACTCGAATAATAAGCTCCGCCACGAAGTTCCAGCTCAGAGGGCTTGGTGTCTAAGTTTGAGTCTTTATACTTTAATAAGAGTTCTTCTTCCAATTTCATGACAACTTCTGCACGAGTAGTGTTAGTTCTGGATTGTTCTTTTTGGACGTCTAACATGTCGTCGTGCTGGTGATAGTATCTTAAATAAGAACAAGGTATATAACCAAGGGAATTTAAGTAAGCAGAAGACCAAGGGATATCAGCAATATTTTTCATGCCGAATCCTTTGTTGTTACGATAACTATCGATGATTTGTTTGTTAATGTTATGACCATCTAAAAACGTGTTGATACCAAATACTAGATGATTTAGTCCGACCATGTCGATTCGTATTCTAGAAAGGTTGACACCTAAAAGATTAGAGATGTCGACATGCATTCCATAGGGAAGGTTACAGACACCAATGAATTTTTTCCAAGAGGTTGTTTGGTGAACGGCTTGTGTGATTATTCCTGCGGGATTTGTAAAGTTGATGATCCATGCGTTTGGACATAATTCTTCGCAATCCTTTATGATATCTAAAATTACAGGGATAGTTCTGAGTGCTTTGAACAAGCCTCCGGGTCCATTAGTTTCTTGGCCGATTACATCATACTTAGCAGGAATGGATTCGTCGAGTGCTCTTGCTTTGAGCCCACCGACCCTTATTTGTGTTGTAACAAAATCAGCATTTTGAAGAGCGTCTCTCCTGTTTAAGGTTGTAAAGACTTTTATCGGTATCTCTGCTTTTGCAAATTGTCGCTTTGCTAGAGCTGCAATTATTTCTTGCTTTTCTTGGCCATCTTCGATATCGACCAACCAGTACTCTGATATAGGAAAGCTTTCGTATTGTTTGATTATTCCTTCGACAAGCTCGGGGGTGTAGGAAGAGCCTCCGCCAATGGTTACGAGTTTTAGTTTGTTGTTCATTCTTATTCCTCCTTAGTAATTATAATTTATTCTAATGAATTTAACAAGAAAGGGTTTACAAATGGTTTATTTATTCGTATAATGAACACAAGATGAAAAGTCATACCAATGAATTAGTCTTCTAGAATACATTTAAGGGGAAGAATAATGGATTGTGTGCTTTTTTCTAGAAAGAGAGGAGAATTTTTATGAATACTTTTATTAATTGGTTAGATCGTCATTTTGTTCCGATTGCTGCGAAAATTGGTAGTCAAAAACATTTAGTTGCGATTCGTGATGCTTTTGCTTCTACGATGCCTATTGTTTTGGTCGGTGCATTTGCGGTTCTACTAAACAACGTCTTCTTTGTTCCTTGGTCATTAGTGGCTGGGTATATTGGAGATACACATCCGTTTATTGTTTGGGCATACGAGCATATTGCTCCTTTGTTTGATTACCTAAGCGCAGGGACACTGTCATTAATTTCACTTTACCTAGTATTTGCGATTGGTTATCAACGAGCTTCTGGTGAAAATCATGATACATTATCTACAGCTGTTATTGCGGCTGCTTCCTTTGTTGTTGTTGGAGCTTTAGGAAATGCTGAAACAGGCAACTTCTTAGATGCTAAGGGAATGTTTATTGCTTTAATCGTTGGACTTATCGCTAGTGGCATTTACATGTTTATTGTTGATAAAGGATGGGTTATTAAACTTCCAGATTCGGTACCACCTGCAGTAGGAAAAGGATTCTCAGCAGTTATTCCTGGAGCATTTGCGATTGGATTTTGGGGGCTAGTTGCTTATTTCTTTTCAGTAACTACTGATGGCACTTTCTTTGTGTGGTTCCAAACAACGATTGCAAACTCATTGTTGGGTCTATCTCAAGGGATTGGTTCAATTCTCATTATTTCATTATTAGTTCCGTTCTTGTGGTTCTTCGGTCTTCATGGAGCAAACTTACTTGAAGCGGTCTTAAATCCAATTTATGGACAGTTAGGACTTCAAAATATTGAATTGTACACTAATGGGGCTAGAAGTATTGCGGATGGCTTATCTGTTTGGGTCCGTGGTTCATGGGATGCGTATGTGTATCTTGGTGGATCAGGGGGTACAATTGGTTTGGTACTTGCGATTTTATTTTTCACAAAAGTGAAGCAAGACAAAGAAATTGCAAAATTATCACTTCCTACAGGAGTCTTTATGATTAATGAACCTGTTCTATTTGGTTTACCAGTTGTATTGAATCCTATCTATTTTATTCCTTTTGTTTTAAATCAACCAATCCTAGCTGGAATTGCATATTTAGCAACCAGTATTGGTTTTGCGGGACCGATTGTTAACCAAGTTCCTTGGACAACACCTCCAGTGTTGAATGCGTTCTTGTCTACAAATGGTTCATGGGGAGCGGCTATTGTTGCGTTAGTCAATATTGCAGTTGGATTCTTCATCTATTTACCGTTTGTTATGATGGCGAATAAACAAGAAGAAAAACGGCTTCAAGAAGAAATGAACGCCTAATTAATTCTTTCGCCTTACCTAACCTAAAGAAACGCTGGAGGCATTGTGACTTCAGCGTTTCTTATACCAAAGAAAGGAAAGTTATATGGTAAAAGCTTCACGGATTATGAATTTTGAAGATCATGTTATCTATGAGTTCTTAATTGATATGTTTTTGAAACAATTTAATATCACGAGAGAACATCTGTTAAATTACAAGTATCAAACGACGATACCGTATAAGAAATCGCACATTTCTGTTCAACAAAGCATTACGAATCTAGTGCCAAATATATTGATTGAATTTGTGTCTGAATATGGTAATCAGAGGATAGTCTCAATCTATGCCCTTGAGAGAAAAGGGGATTCTAGAACACTTGTGACGTTAACTGAAGAGGGCTTTTCAGATAAAAAAGCACTGGATCTTAATTATAAACTGTTTAGTTTTCCTGTTTTAAACTTTTCGACTAAAAAGAAACTAAAGACACGGTTATACCAAATTAATCAGTTGCTGAGTTCAAAAGAATCTGGAGGAAATGTATGATTGTAATTTCTATGCCCTTGCAACGTGAGTTTGTTAAGGAGCTTCTGAATGACAAGACTGTTGAGGGAATTACGTATAGATTTGTTAAACAAGAAGGGATGAAGTTGTTTTTTGAGGTGACTCCAAACAGTGATGCGGCGATTAAAGTGACAAAAAATACGATCAAAGCTAGTAAGTATGGGTCATCGTTAAACTTTATGGTGGATTATGTTTAAGAGTGATTTTTTGTGGGGTAGTGCTTCATCATCTTATCAAGTAGAGGGAGCATTTAATGTTGATGGTAAAGGAGTTTCCATTTGGGATGAATGGGTTAGAATTCCTGGTAAAACCTTTAAAGGAACAAATGGTGATATAGCAACCGATCATTACCACCGATATAAAGAAGATATTGCTCTTATGGCTGAGCAAGGTCTTAAAACATATCGCTTTTCTTTGTCTTGGACACGAATTCTCCCGCAGGGTCATGGGAAAGTTAATGAAAAAGGGATTGAGTTTTATAATAATATTATTAATGAATGTCTTAAATATGGTATTGAACCAATGGTGACGATATATCATTGGGATTTACCAAAAACACTTCAAGATGACTATTTGGGGTGGGAGTCTCGTCAAATTGTTGAAGACTTTACAAATTATGCGGCAATCTGTTTTGAACGTTTTGCTGATCGGGTCAATTATTGGATTGTTATCAATGAGCCGAATATATTTACGGAACTTGGTTACCTGTTGGCGATGCACCCTCCTGGAAAAACAGATATGAAGCTTAAGTTTCAGGCGTATCACCATACAGCATTGGTTCATGCTAGCGTTGTGAAGCTTTTTAAAGAAAAAGGATATTCCGGAATGATTGGATCCTCCATTGCTTATAGCAATGGGTATCCTGCTTCCGATACACTTGAAGATATTGAAGCGTGTCGACGTTATTATGAGACAGTTTCCTACTACAACATGGATATTTATTCTAAGGGTGAGTATCCGGAATGGGGGTTTAATTACCTTAAGGAAATGGGAGTTGCTCCTGAGGTAACACTTGAGGATACAATTCTTTTAAAGGAAGCAGCAAAACTGTCTGACTTTATCGGGATTAATTATTATCAGTCCAATACACTGGCTTATAATCCTGTGAATGGGGTTGGCTTAACAGTGTTTAATACAACAGGGGAGAAAGGCTCATCGAAAGAATCGGGGATTCCTGGTTTGTTCAAAATGGTGCGTAACCCAAACCTGGAGTATACAGATTGGGATTGGGTTATTGATCCACAAGGGTTGACCCAATCGTTAATTGAGATAACGAATCGTTATCAAAAGCCACTGATTATTAGTGAGAATGGATTAGGCGCTTTTGACAAAGTTGAAGATGGTCGTGTTCATGATGACTATCGGATTGATTATTTGGCGAAGCACATTAAGGCTTGTCATGATGCTCTTGAAGAAGGTGTTAATTTGTTAGCTTATTGTGCCTGGTCCTTTACGGATATCTTATCATGGTTAAATGGTTATCAAAAAAGGTATGGTTTTGTGTATATTGATTTTGAAGATGACAATTTGCCGAGACTTAAAAAAGATTCGTTTTTATTTTATCAAGAAGTGATTGAAACAAATGGACGGTCCATATTAAAAGACTAGCGTAGGCTAGTCTTTTTTGTGTAGTAATTTGTACATGTCAATAAATTCTTGGGCCAAGATTCCGAATGCTTCAGCACTCATAAGTTGATCTTCTGCATGCATTAAAATGAGATTAATTTGGATAGGTTCTTGTGTCTGGTCGGCTTCTTGTTGGATAAGTCCAAAGTGAGCATGGTGACCTTGAATGAAATACGCTTGTCCTTCTTCAATTTTTTCTTGTGCTTGTTTGAAGTCTTGTTCTTTTGCGCAGTGGATTGCTTCGATAAAAAGAGAGCGTGCCATTCCGACCGTTGAGATAATCTCAAAGCTTACTTGTTCAATATTCGTCATTAATTATCTCCTAACAATTCTTTAGCAGTTTTTAGTACTTTGGGTCCATCCATGCGTCCATAATCTTGCATTGCGATTGTATCAACAATTTTATTTGGAAATTGTTTTTTAATGCTTGCTAGTTGGAAGCGAACTTGTGGACCTAAGAGGATGATATCAGCGGATGGCCCAACTTTTGAAATTTCTGATACGGAATAAGCTCCGATAATTGCTTCGTAACCTTCTTGTGCTGCTGCATCTTGCATGCGTTTGACTAGCATAGATGTTGACATTCCTGCTGAGCAGATTAATACGATGTTTCTCATTAGTTTTCTCGTATTATCAATTTAGGTCTAAATTGATAATTTTTCCTTTCTAGGCCAATAATCTAAGCAGCATATCCTATGGCCATTTGATATGCTTTATCTAAGCACTGTGGATTTGTTTCATTCTATTACAGCTCAGACTGTTCGAAGGAGATTCCCACCACAGTTCTTTTTAAAATGGTAATCCGTTGATTAACACTAGATGTTTTATGAATCACGAGACTCCATAAGAAGAATCGATGTGGACCTACACAACAGTGCTCAAATCATGGAGGTGTCTTTATGACTATCATCATCGACATTGACATTGCCAAGTATCATCATCAAACCTTGATACTCTCTGAAACGGGTGAAGTTCTGGTGAATGACTTTTCATTTGAGAATAATCATCAAGGTTTCCAAGAGTTTCATCATGTCCTTATGTCACTGGATCCTACTCATAAAATAAAGATAGGATTTGAAGCAACGGGTCATTATGGAAACAATCTCAAGAATTTTCTAATGAATCTCGGCGTTGACTTCATGGAAATTCACCCAGTTCTTATCAATCAATTTTCTAAAGCCTACACACTTCGTAAAACGAAGACTGACAAACTTGATGTGAAAGTGATTTGTTCCTATTGAACCAGTGTTGACTACCAACCCTATTTAACAGAATCTTATCACATCAATCAACTAAAATCTCTTACACGGTTTTGAGATTCTTTAGTGAAACAAAGCTCTTTACAACTTCAATCAATGACTAATATCATGGATCATTGATTCCCTGAGTTTAAGCCGTTTTTCAAGAACTATTTAAAGTCAGCGACAGCGATTTATTTGTTAACAAGTTTTGAAACATCTTCATGAATCGCTAGACTCAATCTAAATTCATACAACAAGATGAAGTCTCAACTTCACAGAACCATCTCTTATGCTCGTTTCTGTGAACTTAAACTTTTAGCCAAGAATACCATCGGAATTGAAGATCCGTTTAGAACCTTTCAGCTTCAAGCTTGTTTGAAACTGTATCTTGAATATAATCACCAAATTCAAGAAACCGAACAATTAATTGAATACGAATTCTCTAAAGTAACCTCTCATATTCAGACAATTCCTGGCATAGGATTAATCAGTGCTGCAGGAATCTACTCAGAAATTGGTGGGATCTCTCGATTTAATCATCCAGATAAACTCGTATCCTTTTGTGGTCTAGATGTCAGTTATTACCAATCTGCGAAGCAGAATTCACAGGAAGAATGGTTAAACGTGGGTCTTCTTATCTTAGACAATACCTTATGAATGTCGCCACCACTTCACTAATACATAATCCACATCTGTATGAATATTACAGTAAGAAACGAAGGGAGGATAAGCACCATCGAGTCGCCTTATCCCATATCGCTAAGAAACTGATTCGAATAATTTTTAAGCTTGAAACAGACCAAATAGATTTTGACATCCAACAGATGAGATAGCCGTTATCATCTACTATTTTCAAAAAAGCTCATTCTGAGTTCTTTTCATCATGTTTAATTCTTTATCTCATTTTTCTCTTGACTTCTAATAGTTAATCTCCTTTGTTTAATATGAAACCAAATAAATGATCATAATGAATTTCTAGTTCATTGAGAATTAGTAGTTCGTTAGTATTGAGTGTCCCCACTAAATTATGGTTGCCAATATTCTTAATTGGTTTTAGAACAATTTGTAGTTCTCCACGATAATGGGCTAAGTTGTTATTGACGATTAGAATGTCTCCTCGCTGAAACATCTTTTTGTTTACGAGTCGGGGCTCAATGCTGCTGTGTTGATAATCTAAGCGAGGCATGCTACTTCTTAAAATATAATCCGAGTGATCGGGACGTGATGTATGAAGATAGTTGTCAATGATTTTTAGTTCTTCATTCGTGACTGAATCGTCTAAATCGATTGCTAAGGTTATTTTTGATGTATCAACACTTGATAATGCTTGTAGTTCTTCTTTTGTTGCGTACGCATTAGCAATCAGGATATCGTCGACAACTTTGCTTGCTAGTAAGTGTCTTGCTTGGATGTCAATTGGTAAGTCACGGTGGTCTTCTATGGTGCACAGACCATCGAATACGGGCCAAGGACCAAAGGTATCTTTGTTTTGACTAGTGATAAAAGCAGCTGTTCTGAGTTGTGCTTGTTGATACTTGATGCAATGTTTTTTAAATATCTCATATCCAAGTCCGGTATATCTCTGAGGATAAAAATTTGAACAAGATGCCATTTGCTTTGGGTTTGCACCGTGTTGAATCATATACTCTATTGGATTATCAATGGAACCATTAAATTCCATGATAAGTCCATGAGGGTTGTTGGTCATGACCATGTCCAAAAATGCACCGTAACTACCGTCGAGTCGAATGATGTCGACACCCATTTCTTTGAAAATGCTTAGGTCATCGGGTGTTGCTTTGAGGTGTTCGATGACTTTTGGGTTTGTGTCGATACTAATTTCAAATCCTAATGTATGAGCAAAACCAAAGAGTTCAGTGAATTCTTGAATGATTTCATCTCTGGGGGCATCAACTGAGAGCAAACAGGTGAACAATCGTTCAAAACCGAAACTGGAAGCTAATTCTAAATAAGCTTTGTCTCTTTCTGGTGTGGAATGTTCGGGGTAGATTGAGATTCCTAGTTTGTTCATTTGTCTTCCTTTCTTTGTTTCTTATAGTATATCAAAAATTTGTACCAATAACTTAACAAAAAGCAAAAATATTCATAAATATTAATTGATAAATAATATTTAAG
>DUUI01000042.1 GCA_012841625.1 Erysipelothrix sp.
AAATTTGTATCACTCATAAGCTCTTCCATAAATGCAGTATTTATACTCATTTTGTCATTATACTTGAAAATATAGGGATCCTCTTGAGTACCGCTACCAATTAGTAAGTTTGGGTACTTAGGTTCTGTTTCTTTATCGTATAAAGAATTAATGATATCGTTACCCTTGTATGTTACAACGACATCCTCATCATGAATTGAGGTGTAATGTTCTTCATTATTAATGATGTCACCGTTTCCATCAAGTAAAAATAGTAAGTATGAATAATTCTTTTCTGGTTCTTTGATTAATAAATCCTTATACACAAATGTAAAACCTGTTTCAGTTTTAGTTACCACTGGTTCTTTAATTTCATCTATTGGTGGGTCATCAGATTCAACAATAGTTTTCTTAAGTTTTACTTTTGGAGCTTCTAAACCCTCTGTATTTAGGTTTTCATAAATAATATTAAAAACAACATCTTCAGAAATTGTTTCCTCTGATTCAACTCCAAGTCGATAGCTAGAGTAATTGCTACTAGCTATAACAATTGGCACACCAGGACGATAAGAATTGATTGTAGCCAATTCTTGAGTTGCTCGATCAAGTGCTAGTTGTGTTTTCTGAATTTCTAAATCTTTACGCACAAGAGACAGTTCAGATAAAGTTGAGTCATAAGTTAAAAGAATATCTCCCTTTTTAACTTCTTGTCCTTCGGTGACTAAGACTTCAGTTAAGGTTTGAGTGTTACTAATGTATACAGGTTGTAATTGATCAGTAATAACATTTCCTTGTAAGTATGATTGTTGAGTCCAGTCTTCTGTCATCGCAAACATCATGGTTGGATACACTTTTACGATGGTGCTTGATTGTTGATTCATGAAATAATAAACACCAGTCACTAAAAGACCTAAAGCAACAACTCCAAGTAATATTTTCTTTATGTGTTTCATAGTGTAACCTCACTCTCTGTGTCCAATACTCCATCAAAGATGGTAAAGATTTTCTTGGCTTCTTGAGCTACTTCTTTGGCATGAGTAATGACTAACACAGTTGTTTTTTGTGTTTCATTAATTTCTTTAAATAATTCCATAACCTGTATCCCAGAGACTGAATCTAAGGCGCCTGTAGGCTCATCAGCCAGCAATAACTGAGGTTTGGTGACCATTGCTCGGGCTATCGCGACACGCTGTGACTGACCTCCTGAGAGCTGATTAGGACGAAAACTAATTCGGTCCTCTAAACCGACATCAATCAATGCTTGTTTAGCTCTTTCTAAGCGCTCTTTCTTAGCAACACCCTGGTATAAAAGAGGTAGAGCAACATTCTCAACCGCCGTCAGCTTTGGTAATAAATTAAATTGTTGGAAAACAAAGCCAATCTTTTCATTTCGTATTTTTGCCATTTGATTCTCATCTAAAGTAGCAATGTTTTGATCCTCCAGCAAATATTCACCTGATGTTAAATGATCAAGACAACCAATGATATTCATTAAAGTTGTTTTGCCACTGCCAGAAGGTCCCATAATGGCAATATACTCACCATTATCAATAGTAAGATTAATATCATTAAGAACCTTTACATCAAGCTTCCCTGTGTGATATACCTTATTGATATCTTTCAATTGAATTAACATTTATTCGCCCTCAACTAACGTAACAGAGGTACCCTCTTCTAAGTTTTCAAAAGGTTCAACAATATAATCATCAGCAGTTAAACCTTCAAGTACTTGATATTGATCAGTCATTGGATCCATATCACCCAATATAACCTCAACTAATTGAAGTCTTTTACTCTCATCAACCTTCCAAACTTTGATTGAACCTGAGTCATCATAGACAAAATAATGCGAGAAAATCCAAGCTCCTTCTTTAGGTGTTTCTTCAACATCACCAGGAATTACGTAAACATGCTGACCCAAAAACAGACCATCAGTAGAATCCATCATTACATAAAATGGATAATTACTAGAGTTAACCATTTCATTTGTAGGCATTCCATAATAATCATCAGATTGTTCAGGATTATTCATTTCAACTGATTCAACAATTCCAGTATATACCTGTGAAGAATCAATGCGCGAAACTATAGAAACAGGAGACCCAACAACTAATTGAGAAATATTCATTTCATTGATATGTCCCTTCACTCTATAATTTCCAGTTTGAAGGATAGTCATAAACGCATTCGATGAATTACCCATAAAGTCACCCTGATTTGAATCATTAATCGTTTGAACAATTCCATCGATTTCAGATTTCACATCAGCATTTTCAACAGAAGCAGCCAGTAAATCACGCTCAACTTGTTTTGAACGAATATTATATTCTGCTTCTCTAATTTCAGCTTCAAGTGTTTGAATCTCTAAAGTATACTGAAACTGTTGAGACGCTGAAACTTGTGCACGCTCATTTATTAGAGATTGTATCTCATTATGATTTGCCGTGATACTATTATTCATACGCTCAATCTCAATATCAGCCTTATCGACCTCTAGTGCCATGGCTTCAGTATCATAACTAAAAAGAACAGTCTCAGCTGTAACAGGGTCCCCCTCCTTAACATAAATTTCTTTAATAACTTTGGTCTCATCCTTCATTATTTCCTTAGATTGTTGGGCAACAACTAGGCCACTAAATGAATCAGCCCGATTAGTTGATGCATCCATCAAATCTGAGACTTTATAAGCCATAATCCCAGAATTTGACCCTGCTGTATTACATCCTATAAGAGTCAGTGATACAAGTAAAATGAAAAATACTCTAAATGAAAGTTTCATATTAAGTTCCTCTTTCTTTCAATTAAAGTATAGTTAATTTTCTACTTAAAGTCATGTCTTTTTTAAAGAGTGACTAAACTGTCATAAATGCTTATAATAGTAACAAAACGAAGTAAACGGACAAGTCTCACAAAGTGGTGCTTGGCTCTTACAATGGTAACGACCAAAAAAGATTAATAAATGATGTAATTTATTCCAATACTCTTTCCTAAACTTCCTCATAAGTTTCTGTTCAACCTTTAGTACAGAATCATTTTGATACGCCAAACGAAGGCGCTTTGACACCCTTTCAACA
The DNA here is from genome assembly GCA_012841625.1 of Erysipelothrix sp. Taxonomy (GTDB): domain Bacteria; phylum Bacillota_I; class Bacilli_A; order Erysipelotrichales; family Erysipelotrichaceae; genus DUUI01. The sequence continues at coordinate 3,054 of DUUI01000042.1, forward strand.
TGAGTATCGACTGCAATCGCTGGAACATTAAAAATCACACTCAAAATAACATTTGCGCTTTTGCGCCCTATTCCACTTAAAGTCATAAGTTCTTCACGAGTGTTAGGAATCTCACCATTAAAATTACCAATCACTTCATGAGCGAAATTAAACATTGATTTTGCTTTATTGCGATATAAACCGAGTGTTTTAATGTACGTCTCAATTTCCTGTGGGCTACTTAGAGCTAATTCATAAACTGAAGGAAATTTCTCAAATAAAGCCGGTGTTACTTTATTTACAGCAATATCAGTTGTTTGAGCACTCAACATCACAGCTATACTTAGTTCATAGGCATTATTATGAACAAGTTCAGCCTCTGCATGTGGAAACATTTGATAAAGTTTGAAATAAATTTCATCAGGAGTTAGACGATGATTCATTTAATGCAACCTTTTCTAAATAACTCATTGTTAATTTGTTTTGGATAACAGCTTGTCTAATCGCATACACAATCACATCATATTCAACTTTATCTGTAAGTGATGTTAATGTTTTGAGTTCAGTCTGTGATAGTAAGCGACCAAAAGAATCTTCAACCAAACTAAGCAGTTCCGGTTTATCAAGATCTTGTTCAAATTCTTTTCTAAAAACCCCATCAATATTAAAATCAATTCGCTTGCGAATCGGCTTTATTTTTAAGTAATTTAACTTTGTTAAATTAGCAATACATTTATCAATTTTATTGACAGTCAGTTTTGTCGCTTCTTTTAAATAATCATAAGTAATTTCCTTAGATTGTTGATTCGCCCCATCAATAATAAGTAAGAGCAAAAGCTCATCACTCGTTAAATCTAGACGATGATAATTATCAATAAGCCAATCACGGCGATTAAAATATATTTGGTGATACCACATACTAATTCCATTCCTGTCTAAGGATTAACTCTGATGACTTTGCGTCAATCCATACTTCTTCATGTTCATTCTTATAGATAAATATTAGTTCATCCTCAAATAATCCATAAGAAACTTCAGCATTGTCTAATACATTTGATGGTGCGCTCGCAAAATCAAACATTTTAATTGGTTTTGCACTTTGATCAAGAAAAATGATCATGTTTTCATTCGAAACAACAATATATTCACTAAATTCGTTTAAAAATACTGACTCTTCATCATATTCATTGATTACATAATCTATTTTAGCTTGTTGTTCACGCATAGGAGCAATTAGAAAATAATAGAGATTATAACCTAACACTAAAACGATTAAGAATATCAACACCGTGTTTCTAAGGATCGATTTATAATTTAATTTTTCCATTTATGTAAAAACAGCATACAAGCATTGGCACTTGATTTCGACGCTAATGTTAAATACTTTTCAAAATCAGTTACACTATTGTAATTAATTGCTATATCTGACAAAGATCTTATCACAATAAACTCAGTCTTTGTTTTTGAACAAACATGAGCAATGGCCGTAGCCTCCATTTCAGTACAAATGGCATAAGGGAAACGCTCAAGAATAAACTCAACTTGTTTTCGATCATGAATAAATTGATCTCCTGATACAATTTGGCCAATCCAGTTACGAATTCTTAGCTCATCCAAAGATGACTTCATCAGTTCAACATTGTTCTCATTAGTATTAAAATCAAAACGATCGATATCTTCTAAAGGATCTTCATAATTGAAAATTAGGTCATGATACATAAAACTATTACCAATGACAACATCACCTACTTTTTGACCCGCTTGAAGGCCACCTGCTGATCCAATATTAATAACCAATTCTAAATCATACAGATTAAGTAAGGAAGTCATCGTATAAGCTGCCTCGACTTTTCCAATGCCACTTTTAGCAATCACAATATCATATTTGTTAAAACTAGACCGATAATGTGGCACAAGACTATTGTCAACTACTTGAATATTAGTCATCAAATTAAGCAAAGCTTCAACTTCTTTATCCATGGCTCCTATAATCGCAATCATAAGCCCTCCTTTTTGCACCAATACATTACTTTTTCTAAATCTTCATCAGTGCTTTTATTGGTAATAACAAGACCAATTGAGGCTAATATTTCCTCAATTTCTTGTTCTGAATAAACAGTCTGCATGACTGTTTCTACTATTGTATCATCCTGTATGTAAAATACAAATTGATGAACTAATTGATTTTCATAAGTCTGAATCATCCATTGATATTGATACTCACCCATATCAGCTTCTTCAATATATGGATCTTCAAATTCTTGTAGTCTTGAAATATGATGAATGTCAAAAATAAACAAACCATGATTACTAAGTGACTTTTTTACACCAGCAAAGAATGACAGTAGATCATCCTTTGATAAATAATTAATAGAATCGCCAAAGCATAGAATCGTTTCAAATGTCTGCTTAAACTCAAGCTTCGTCATATCCATCATAATTAAGTTTCGACACCCTTTTAATTTAGCTAATTTCAGCATTTCAGGATCATTATCTAAACCAAAAGATAAATATTTTTGTTGTAAAACATATAATAAATCACCAGATCCACAAGCACATTCTAAAATAGGCTCATTTAAATCTGGTTCAATTTTTTTATATAGCTCTAATGTCGAGTCAAAATCAGCAAGTATTTCATCATAGACTTGAGATATTTTCACGTTTTATTAATGTATCCTTCCATAATTTTTCAATTTGATACAAGTCACGCTGTTCCTTTAGAAATAAATGGACAATAATATCATTCGCATCAATTAAAATCCATCCAGACTCTTCATTCTTGTCAAATGGACGAAAATCAATCGAATTCTCATTAAAATACTCTCTTAAATACTCTGACAGAGCTAAAAGTAATCGTGGGTTACTCACGTGAGTCACAATCATAAAATCCATAAATGGTGAGACTGGTCTCATGTCTAATATTTCAATATCTTGTCCTTGTTTTTCATCAATAAACTGTACTAATTTCTCAATTTGATTCATTCTTTTTCCTTTCAAAATATTCATCCGATTGTTTCTTGGTTAATTTAAACGCTTTATTTAAATCTTTCTTTGCTAATTGTATTAACATGTCGCTATTTGGTGTGTTTCTCTGTGGCTCGCATTTATCTGCAATATAAAGTATTTTAGAATAATCATTTGTCGAATAACCTAAAGTATGATGATAAAGTGCATTTAAGAAGCGTTTGTCCTTAACATACATATGTCGACTATGATATCTAGCACTTGCATAAGCATGCCATAGTTCCTTAGGTTTACTCATTTCATTGCTAGTTAAATACATCGCCATTGTTTCATAAGCAATTTGTTTAAGTAAATCATGAGCAATCGCAATCCCATAGGCAAGTTTAGTATCAAGATTGTGTGACTGTGCAATCTCTACTGACACATCCGCAACCCTTAAGGTATGCTTTAGTCTCGAATTTTTTAAATGTGTCTTAAGTCTTTCATTTGCGTAATATCCATTTAAAGCCATTTGATTTAAAATCTCAGGATGTGTTAAAAAACTTCTGTTTTCCCTAATTCGTGTGCTACTAACATCCAATGTTTCTTCTTTAAGTTTAATGGCATTTAAACCTTTGATTGCCTTATAGCCTTCTCGTGGATAAATAATTAACTGCACTTGCTTTAATATTTTTTCATACTTATGCCATTTATCAAACTGAGCCGCTTGATCAGTCCCTATTAAGAAGTAAAACTTTGTACTTGGATACAATTTCTTTAATCTCTTGATCGTATTCACTGTGTAATTAGGCGTTGGTAAATGTCTTTCAATGTCACACACTTTTAGTTTATCAAAACCATAAATCATAATTTCAATAAATTTTTTTCTGACATCAAAGTTTAACATTTGGTCATCCTTAAGTGGTGGGTCATTTGCCAAAATAAACCAGCCTTGATCAGCTCCGACTGCCTTTATTGCATCATTTAATATTTTTTTATGACCATCATGTATTGGATTAAATGATCCACCTAATAAAACGACTTTCATGGTAGTTGATACAATTTTTCCTTACTAGCTTTGTAAAAGATTAAAGTGCGACCTATTTTAAATACAAACTCACAGTGACAACGCGCCAAAACATCTAGGATGATTTCCTCAGGTTCACTTGGGCATGTTTGTAACATCGATACTTTAATTAACTCATGTGCTTTTAAGGCTTGATTAATCGTAATAAAAGAATTATTCGATAAACCATCTTTTCCAATCTGAATAATTGGTTTTAAATCATGTGCTTCTTTCTTCAGAAACTTTTTTTGTTTACTACTAAGCATTTATAATAACGCCTTTCTAAGAATTACCTCAACACTCTGTTTAAAATGAGTACTTATTTTCACTGTTGGATTATGGAGTGTAATAAACCCTAAATCCATTATAACAATATCTGTATTCTTGTGGGAAATTGAATGGTTTTTTGAAATTAATTTTTCATCCCTTAGTTCACTTTCAAATCGACTAAATTGTTGTGTGACATTCTCTGTCTTGGTCCGATGTAACTTAACGCTATCAGGTAAATAACAAGTAATACTATATGAGCCTTCATGTTTAAAATCAATATAACCATACCCATCAACAATTAAACTCTGATTATCTTTCAATTGAAAATTAATAGGTTTAATCGTCTTCTTTTGTTGTAACAACTTAACGGTTTCATTTGAAAGCTTATCCAATAATGTCTCATTCATTGAAATACCAGCACTATCATACAATTCTTCTACATCACTAGCGACTTTAACAATATCAATCGTTGTACCAGGAAGTACTGATACGCTTAAATCACTCGTGTTTGATAAAGCATTAATTAAACTAGATTTTCCAACATTGGTTTTACCAAAGAACACAATTTTATCTTTTCTAAACTCATCCTTTAGTGAATTAAGACGTCTAATATTATTGTCCTTATTCATTTTCCCAAAATTCCCTGTAATCAACACATCAACAATGTTTAAATGGCTCTCATTAATAAACGGTTGCAACGCATTCTTAATCTTCGATAAAGACATTGTTTTTGGTAACAATTCACGCTTAGTCGCCATAATAACAACTTCCTTATCATTAAACCATCGATGTAAGGATCCAATTTTTGACTCCTCTAGATGGAATAAATCGACCACCCACACAAAAAGTGCGTCAATTTGTGAAACTTTCTCAAGCATTTCAAAAGGATCAACCTTATTCTGTGTGACTTTACTTAAGTCACCATAATTCTTAAGTCTAAAACAAGAAACACAGTATTCTTGATCAAGTGATTTAATATACCCTATTTCATTAGGGTTTTCTGTTTGAAGTGGTACGCCACATCCTTGGCATTGTTTGTTCATAAATTTCCTTTCATTCACAAAACTTGAATAATTTACATTTTTTCCTTAGAATGAATACCATGGAAAAATTAAATTATGAAGCAGTAGTAATAAGTGTCGATAGTGTTCTCTTTGATTTGAACACATTCAAGCAGCAAGTGTATGCTCAAGTAATGGCTAAACATCAACTTGAGGTCCATCCGTATTTCTTTGAGTTATTGTTAGATGGAGGCTATCAACAAACTGAGAGAGCCTATATCCATTACAATCAATACCGAGCAATCCGTAAAGAATTGGAAGAAACATACGATAATGCTTTACAAGAAGCATTAGATAACAATGAAATTAAGCCTTATCCAGAAAGTATTGAATTCATCAACTGGATTTCTAAACTAGATTTAAAACTCGGATTCATTTCAAGTTATCATAGAAAAATCGTTGAGCAGTTAATTGATAAGTATCCCGTCAATCTCAAAATAGATGCATTAATAGCAGGCAATGAAGTCTTTGAAGGTAAACCTGAGAAAGACATTTATTCAAAAGTAGCCAAGAAACTAAAGGCTGACCCTCATTATACACTAGCCATTGATGCAACCGTTAATGGTGTTCAAGGTGCATATCTTAGTAATATGATGAGCGTCTATGTCGAAATACATAAGCTTAGAGTTGAGAAAGCTCAAAAGTTTTCTAACTTTCAGTGCCCAAGTCTGCATCGAGTTAAATCACTCATCTAAATCAAAGGCAACCTGTTCTAGTTTGGACGACGGGTTGTCTTTTAATATCTCTAGTTTCTCCATAGAAACAGTCACCATATCCTTAACGAGAAAATCTTCCTCTGTAAACTTTTTAGAAAATGTTTGAGCCGTGCTCATTAAGACAATATCCTTAAATGCGATAACATCTTTTTCGACTGTGTAGATCGGTAAAACATCATTAATATTACCATCAATTAGTTGAGAAACCTTATTAGGGTTAGATTTTACACGCTTAGCAATCAAATTCCCCTTAACTGGTCGACCTGTTATATCAATATCTGTTTCCTTAAAGCGTTTTGTTTGTCCATCATGAGTCATCGCAACTATATCTGATTTGTTATGAAAGATAAAGGCATCAACAATCACATCATTTGATAAATTCATTGCCTTAACACCACTCGCATTTAATCCATATAAAGACACTTGGTCTAAATCATAGCGTGCCATATATCCATTCTCAGTTACAATAAATATTTGAGTGTCATAAATTGAAGTTCCTAAAGCAGCAACCACTCGATCTTTCTTACTCACATTGATGGCGCGGTAAAGTCGATTGTTTCGAACATTCTCAAATTCTCTAATGGCTGTTTTTTTAATCTTCCCACTAGCAGTCACAAAGGTTACCATATAATCACTATCAAATTCGCTAACAACCATCGCTGAAACAATTCTATCAGAATTAGCATTATTGATCATTGAGCTATAATGATTTCCAATGTCTTTCCAACGAACATCTTCAATGTCATGAATTCTCATACTGAAGTATTGACCTGATTCAGTAAACACTAATAAATTGGATAAGTTAAGTGCAAGAGTTTGACCAATTAATCGGTCACCCTGCTTAATTGTTGAATAAAATTGATCGCTAGCATTATATGAACGAAGTGATGTTTTTTTAATATACCCATCATATGAGACAGACACCATAAATTCTTCAGGTGCAATTAATGCTTCTCGATCCACTGTTATTTCTCTGATTGAATCAATAACCTTCGTTTTGCGTGGATATTTAAATGTTTCATCCAACGCTTTAAACTCGTTATTTACTTCGTTAATTAATAACTGTGGATTGTCCAAAACAGCAGTTAAGAAATCAATTTCATTTAATAATAACGCAAACTCTTCTTTAAGCTCAACAATATCAGTATTTGATAAACGATAAAGCTGTAATGTAACAATCGCTTCTGCCTGAGACTCAGTGAAATTAAAGCGCTCAATCAAATTATCTTTACTATCTCGTTTGTTTAAAGAAGCTCGAATAATGGCAATGACTTCATCCAAATGAGAAACAGCTTTAATGAGTGCTTCCAGAATCGAGATGCGATCTTGTTTTTTACTTAATTGATACTGAGTTTTCTTTGTAAATACATCGACTCTAAATTCTAAATAAGCATCAATTATTTCCAATAAACCGACAAGCTCAGGTCGATTATTAACAACTGCATACATGTTTCCATTGTAATTTGATTGTAACTCAGTTTCTTTGTATAAAATATTTAAAATGTTCTGAGCATCTGCATCACTTCTTACATCAATAACGATTCGTAAACCAGTACGGTCTGATTCATCTCTAACTTCAAGAATATCATCAATATTTTGATTAATTCTGACATCATTAATTCGTTTAACAAGATCAGATTTCTTAATCCCATAACTAATTTCTTTAACAATTAATTGAGTAATTCGTTTTGATTTTTCAATCTCAACCACACAACGCATTGTAAAGCGTCCTTTGCCTGTTTTTAAGAAATTTACAATATCCTCTTGACCTTCAATAATACCACCCGTCGCAAAATCAGGACCTGGAATAATTTGAGTTATTTCTTCAAAACTACAATTTGGATTATTCAATCGATAAATACAGGCATTTAAAACTTCATTAAAGTTAAACGAAGGAATTTCAGTTGCATATCCAGAAGCAATACCGGTTGATCCATTGACTAATAAATTACAAAAAGCAGCAGGTAAAACGATAGGTTCCAACTCAGTATCTGAATAGTTATATGTAAACTCCACTGTTTCTTGATCAATATCTTTAAGTAAGTGCTCAGCTATCGCAGATAAACGGCTTTCTGTATACCGCATTGCGGCTGCGCTATCCCCATCAATTGATCCATTATTACCCTGCATATCAATTAATGGGACACCGATTTTCCAGTCTTGAGACATATTGACCATTGCTTCATAGACTGATCCATCCCCATGTGGGTGATAATTACCAATTACATTACCAACTGTTTTAGCTGATTTACGATAGGCTTTATTAAAAGTATTACCATCTTCATACATTGCATATAAAATACGACGCTGAACAGGTTTTAAGCCATCTCTAACATCAGGCAATGCGCGTGATTGAATGACAAGTTTAGAGTATCTGGCAAAGCCATCTTCCATTAACTGAACTAAAGAAGTAGAAATTGCGGGAGTTTCTTTTATCTTTTTACTCATTATTCAATTCCATCAAAATCAACATGTTCATTGATCCAGTCCTTTCTTAAATCAGCATTGTCACCCATTAAGATGCCAATTGTTTTAGATGCTAAATGTGCATCTTCAATAGAAACTTGTAATAAAACGCGTGTTTCAGGATTCATTGTTGTTTCCCATAATTGATCCGCATTCATTTCACCCAATCCTTTAAATCGCTGAATTTCATATTTCTTCATACTTTCACGAAGCTCTTGAAGTTCAGTTTCCCCATAGACATAATGTTCTTGAGATTTGTTATAAATTTTATATAAAGGTGGTTGTGCTAAATACACTTTTCCAGCATCAATTAAAGGTCTCATAAATCGATAGAAAAATGTTAATAATAATATTTGAATATGTGCTCCATCGGTATCAGCATCCGTCATGATAATTACTTTATCATAATTTGCGTCCTCAACCTCAAATTCAGGACCCACACCTGCACCAATACAATGAATCAAAGTATTAAGTTCTGTATTACTATAGAGTCTCTCAACGCTTGCTTTCTCGACATTTAAAACTTTCCCTCTCAGAGGTAAAATAGCTTGAAATCTTGAATCTCGGCCTTGTTTGGCGCTTCCGCCTGCTGAATCCCCCTCCACCAAAAATAGTTCATTGCGCTTAGCATTTTTAGTTTGAGCATTCGCCAGTTTTCCTGATAATTCAGCATCTTGTTTACGACCTCGCTTACCCTGTCTAGCCAGTTCTCGAGCCTTACGAGCCGATTCTCGCGCTTGAGCCGCTTTTTGAATCTTCTTAATGACACTAATGGTAAAATCACGATTTTCTTCTAAATAATATGTTAAATGTTCCGACACAACAGACTCAACCGCAGTCCGAGCAATTGGTGTCCCTAGTTTTCCTTTTGTTTGACCTTCAAACTCCAATAAGTTTTCAGGGATTGATAAAGCAATGAGCATCGTTAAGCCTTCGCGTACATCATTACCTTCAAAATTTTTGTCCTTATCTTTTAATAAACCATTTTTTCGTGCAAATTCATTAATAATTTTCGTCAAAGCTGTTTTTAAGCCAACCTCATGGGTTCCCCCATCTTTAGTTCGAACTAAATTTACATATGAATAAACAGCTTCATTATAATCATCAGTATATTGTAATGCGACTTCAATATGGATTTTACTATGATCATCTTTAATAAGAATTGGTTTTCCTATGGATGTATGATCCTCAGCTAAATACTTAATAAAAGATTCTATCCCATCTTGATACAAGAAAGTATCAGACACATCATTTCTTTTATCGACTAATTTAAATGTAATTCCTGCAAGCAAAAATGCGGATTCCATGATCCGTTGTTTAATGTATGAATAGGAATAATGAGGATTTTCAAAAATCGAGCGATCTGCTAAAAATCGCACCTTTGTTCCTGTTTTACTTGTCTTATCGCCTTTTTTAAGGCGTCCTATTTTAGAACCGCCATTTTCAAATCTAATCGTGTACTCATAACCATCTTTATAAGAGGTAACTTCCAACCATTCACTTAAAGCATTCACGACACTGGCTCCGACACCATGCAAGCCTCCGGCTGTCTTATATCCACCACTTTCGGAAAACTTTCCTCCAGCATGTAATACTGTGTATATAACCTCAACCGCTGATTTACCAGAAGTATGTTTATCAATTGGTACTCCTCGACCGGTATCGATAATTTCTATAACATTGTCCTTTTCGATTGTGAGACTAATTTCTTTTCCATAACCATTGATGGATTCATCAATCGCGTTATCTAAAATTTCCCAAACGAGGTGATGTAAACCGCGATTGTCAGTTGATCCGATATACATTCCTGGACGTTTACGAACAGCCTGTAAACCTTCCAGAATCTGGATTGCAGATCCATCATAATGTTTTTGACTCAAATTGCCACCTCTTTCCTTGTCTATTATACTTTAAAACGATCACTAAATAAAGTTTAAAAAACTCACTGAATTGTGCTATTATCTATTCATAAGGAGAGATAAAATGTTAGATCTTATGAACTTTGCCGCCATTATCGGCGGTTATATATTTGGAAGTATCCCATTCGCCCTTGTTATTGGGAAAGTATTTTATAAAAAAGATGTCCGTCAATTTGGTTCAGGTAATTTAGGAGCATCAAATGCTGGTCGAGTTTTAGGACCGGTTGCTGGAGCCACTGTCACAGTCTTAGATGTTCTAAAGGCTTTTATTGCGATGCTTGTTATCTGGTTGTTTACAAAAGATGTGACTGCTATTTTATTGGCTGGATTCTTCGCGACTATCGGACATGCTTTTCCACTGTTTGCTAATTTCAAAGGTGGTAAATCAGTTGCGACATTCTATGGCTTTTTACTAGGAACTACAGTCTTTTTAATTCAAAATGTGTGGGTTTTTGTTGTTCCAGTCGCATTATTCTTTCTGATGCTAAAATTATTTAAGATGCCATCATTAGCTTCCATGACATCAACAACTGTTGCCGCATTATTCTCATTTTTCTTTGTTGGAGATAAATATTATATTTCAATTGCGCTCTTAGTTGTTGCGATATTTATTATATATCGTCACAAAGCTAATATTGATCGAATAAGAAAAGGAACCGAAAGTAAAATTTCTTGGATGTAAACTAAGCACTGCTTAGTTTTTTTCTTGCATTTTTAAAAAATATGAGTATAATACATTTTAAAGCTATGAAAAGAAGTAGTAAATCTACCCTTTCTATTAGAGAGATGACGGTTGGTGCAAGTCATTTAGAGAAGAGATTGAACGTGTCTTGGAGCAGTGTGGCCAAATTTTTGAGGTCATAACGTAACTCTGCGTTAAAGAGTTGAGGTAACTGATTGTTACAAATTAAGGTGGTACCGCGTCTATAACGTCCTTGAATGGACTTTTTTTATTTTTAGACGCCCTTTGGGTCATCTTTTTTTATTTTTAGGAGGTCATGATGGACATTAACTTTAACAAAATATCAGAGTATATTCCCTACTTACTCAATGGTGTATGGACAACATTAGGTTTAGCATTAATCGCCAGTCTTGGTGGAATCTTATTAGCCTTTATTTATGCACTAATTATGCGACGACAGACTGTGTTTTCAAAAATTATCAAACAAATAATTGATGTATTTAGAGGAACGCCGGTTGCTTTCCAGCTTACATTCTTACACTTAGCGCTTCCCCAATTATTTCCAATTCTGACATTCTCACCATGGGTGAGTGCCTCAATTGTGTTTATTTTAAACTCAGCAGCCTATATGGCAGAAATTATTAGAGCCGGGATTGACCAAATATCAAAAGGTCAAATAGAAGCAGCTCATTGCCTTGGCCTTAGCCAAAGTGATATCACAAAAGATATCATCATTCCTCAAGCAATTTCTAATATCTTACCAGCAATGATTAATGAATTTATCACATTGATTAAAGAAACGTCGATTGTTTCCTTTATTGGACTTACTGATTTAATGAGACGAAGCACAATTGTTCAGGGAACAACCTTTAGGTATTTTGAATCATTAATAATTGTTGGTGTTACTTATTACTTATTAACTAAAACCATTAGTTTAGCTGGTTCAAACCTAGAAAGGAAGTTCAAGTATGATTAAAGTTAAAAACTTAGACAAATCTTATTCAAATGTACAAGTTCTAAAAGATGTAAGTGTTGAATTCAAAAAGAAACAAATTTCTTCAATCATTGGTCCATCAGGAACAGGTAAATCAACCTTATTGCGATGTATTCTAGGTCTTGAGTCATTTGAAAATGGTTCCATAACTGTAAACGATAAACAATTAGAGTTTGAGACAAATAAACTATTAGATTATCGTCAAGAATTGGGTGTTGTGTTTCAAGATTTTCATTTATTTAAACATATGACTGTCTTAAAAAATATTACATACTCATTAGAAAAAGTAAAAAATCTAAAAGAAAAAGAAGCTTCAGATCTAGCACATGTCCTATTAGAACAGTTTAGCTTATTAGATCAAACAGATAAATATCCTTCTCAACTATCGGGAGGTCAGCGACAAAGAGTTGCGATTGCGCGCTCATTAGCCTTAAACCCTAGTTTCTTATTACTAGATGAGCCAACCTCGGCCTTAGATGCTGATACGGTCTTAGAATTTGTTTTATTATTAAGAGAAATCAAAAAAACGACAGGTATCATTATTATCACCCATGATCTAAATTTCGCTAAAAGAGTAAGCGATGAAATTTATTTAATGGATCAAGGACAAATAGTGGAACACCAATCAACAGAACAATTCTTTGATTCTCCAATTACAGAGATAGCGAAACGCTACATAGAAAGTCAAATCGTATGAAAAAAATATTATTAGTATTAATTGCACTATTATTAGTTGCATGTTCAAACTCACAAGAAAGTGACACAAATGTTTTAAAAATTGCTACTTCATCTGGATACCCACCATATGAAATGATTGATCCAATTAACAATAAACTAATCGGTTTTGATATTGATTTTGGTGAGCTAATAGCACAAGAACTGGGAATGGAAGTTGATTGGATGGATATGAGCTTTGATGGTGTAATTGCTTCATTATCAGCCAACACAGCAGATATGGCGATTGCTGGACTGTCACCAGACCCAAGTAGAGATGCATTATTCTCTGATGCTTATTACAATAGCGCTGAAAGTCCATTCTATATTGTAACTAAGAATGATTCAGGCATTAATGAAACGAAAGACATTCATGGTAGAAAAGTTGGTGTTCAAATTGCGACAATTCAAGAATCGGCAGCTAAGGAACTTATGGATGGGTATGAGCTAATACTTGATACACGTGATGCCTATAATGTCATGGTTCAAGAATTATTAATAGGACGTATTCATTTCTTAATAATGGAACCTTTGGTTGCTCAAGAGTACTTAGATGAATATGAAGAGTTAGTGATGTTTGAGCTTGAGGCGCCAGAACTTGACAATTTATCAGGAAATGCGGTTGCGATTCCTAAGAATAATGAAGAACTTCTGAAAAAGATAAATACCGCCATTCAAAAACTAAAAGATGACGGACGCCTTGATGAATTAATTGATACTTGGTTTAATAAATAACTAGAGGTGTATTATAAATACGTTCAGCTTGGTCTTCATTTATTACACCTGTGTCTTGTAAACTTAACAATACAGCATATTGTCTATCTTTAGCCAAATCAAAATTAATTGTTGGATCATAGACACTAGGAGCAGGAATAATACCTGCCAGAAGAGTAGATTCTGCCCAACTAAGGTCTAAAGCAGATGAGTCAAAGTATCCTTCAGAAGCTTGTTTGATACCTGTATAGCCTGAACCAAAGTAAATTGAGTTCACATATAGTTCCAATATTTCATCTTTAGAATAGAGTGATTCAAGGTCATACATGATGTATACCTGAATCACTTTTTCATTTAAGTCTTGATCATGATCAAAGTATAATAGTTTACCTACTTGTTGAGGAATAGTTGAGCCCCCCTGAACAAACTCCCCTTCTTTAATATTAGTTACAATTGATCTCGCTAAGGCTCTAAAATCAAATCCCTTACGATCATAGAACCGTCTGTCCTCAGTCGCAACCAAAGCGTCAAGAAACTTCTCGCTTATTTCATCGACTGTTAAAAAGTCAGGATTATTTCTAATATCATCCACCAGTGTTTCAATTGGTCTATCATCTTTGATTCTTTGATATTGTATAAAATTATAACCAAAGTAAGCAGTAACAATGATTGTAAGAACTAAAAATACTCTGAAAATAACTTTAAGAATTCTTTTACCCATACAATAACCCTACTTCTTCTTGAGTCATAGGACGGCTTTGACCAAACATTAAAGACTCATCTAATTTTAAACTTCCGATTGATAAACGATGTAATTCCTTAACATCATTGTCGATAGAATGAATCATTCGTTTAATTTGATGATATTTTCCATCAGTAATACCAATGATAATTTTATACTCATCGATGACTTCTATTGTCTTAGCACTAACGATTCCATCAGCACCTAAATCAATGTTTACTAACGGCTCTTGTTGATATGCTTTACTAAGAGTGACTAGATACCGCTTGATCGAATTGTTATTTTTGGATGTTATTTTATGATTTAATTGACCATCATTAGTGAGAATAATTAATCCTGTTGTATCTTTATCAAGTCGACCTATACTGGATAAATTACTTGGATATATTAAGTCTAAGTCATCATAGATGGTTATGTCATTAGAATCATGAGTACAAATTCTATTCTTTTGTTTATTCATCATTATTGTTACAAATTCATGATACTTAAACTTAAAAGAGTCAACGCTAATGAAATCATTCTCCTCAACAATGTAATTGTCTTTAAGGATTAGTTCATCATTAACTTTGACTTGTTTATTTTTAATCAGTTTTTTTACGTCATTTCTAGAACCGAATTGATAATTGGCTAATATTTTGTCTAATCTAGGCATAAATCCTCCTTAAACATAATATACTGCACAAATCTGAAGAAATTCTTAAGTCTTTCTTAATTATGTTCGATTAAATAATAATTCTTTTTCCCACGTTTAACAATGCTTAAAGATTTGTCTAAGGCATTTTCTTTGAGTAGCATTTGATCAAAAGTTTCAACTTTTTGACCATTTAATTCAAGTGCTCCCTGCGTTATTAGTTGTCTTGCTTCACGTTTTGATTGAATTAATTTCTTTGAAACTAAAACATCAATTAATAATTGATCTTCATTAACACTTACTTTTGATGCATTCTTAAAGGCTTGTTTTAACTGAGGTACAGATAAAGAGAAGACATCATTATTAAATAATGCATCAGTAATCATTAGAGCATTATCTAAACCTTCTTGAGTATGTACAATTTCTGTTAGCTCTTTAGCTAATTCTATTTGAGCCAATCGTTTTTCAGGTGCTTCATTGTGTTGACTGATTATTTCTTTTATCTCATCAACAGCTTTTAATGACAAACGTTTCATAAAGTCTTCAATGTCAGAGTCTGATGTATTGATAAAAAATTGATAGAAAGTATATGAATCCGATTTACTTGAATCAAGCCATACATTGTCACCTTCAGATTTACCGAATTTAGTTCCATCTGATTTAGTAATTAATGGTGAAGTAATTCCATACACTTGGGTTTCATGGCCTAATTCTTTACGAATTAACTCAGAACCTGATAATAGATTACCCCATTGATCAGAGCCACCAATTTGTACTTCACAATTATGTTCTTTCAAAAGTGTTAACCAATCAATCGCTTGTAAGATGGTATATGAAAATTCAGTAAATGAAATACCTGTCTCAAGTCTTGAGGCAACATTATCTTTAGCCAGCATCGTATTGACATTAAAGTGTTTTCCGTAATCTCTTAATAATTCAATCATTGATATTTTTGATAACCAATCATAATTGTTTAAAACAGTAACTTCTTTATTGTCAACATCTAAAACCGTTTCAATTTGGTTTTTTATTGAATCAACATTGTGACTAATTACATCTAAGGTTTGTAGAGATCTTTCACTCGATTTGCCTGAGGGATCACCTACCATTCCAGTTGCGCCTCCAATTAAGGCAATTGGGTGATGTCCTTGTTGTTGATATCTCATTAACAAGATTAATTGTTGTAGATGCCCGACATGAAGTGAGTCTGCGGTTGGATCAAAGCCACAGTAAACAGTCATCTTTGTTTCCATTCGCTTTAGTAATGCTTCTTCATCCATCACATCTTTAACCAGGTTACGCCATTTTAATTCTTCTAAAAAATTCATACTATTTTCTCCTTATATAATAAAAAAGGCTCTCCAGGGACGCATATTGCGTGGTACCACCCTGGTTTGCCGCTCTAATTTCAGTATCGATGAATCACGTTCTATTTTCATAGAAATGCTCAAAGTTGTATCCATAAAGCTAATTCATGACTTTCACCAACCGTCATGTCTCTAAAAATTAGGTCTTTATTCGCTTCTTTTCATAGCAATAATATTGTATCAATTTTATAATTGATGTCAAATCAAAAAATATCTCTTATTTCGTAGATTTACGAGGTGTGTACAAATACGACAATTCAATCTCATGATCAAATGTATTATCATTCTTTAACATCTTAGTTAGAACTCTCATAGAAACAGCTCCTAAGTCATAAGAAGGTAATGAGAATGATGAGACTTGTGGTCTAACCATTGAGTTGTATTTTGTATCAATTACGCAGATAACTTCCATGTCATCAGGAATATTAATGTTGTTTTCTTTGGCGGCATTGATTGTCGCAAAAGCCTGAGAATCACGATACGCAATAACTAAGTCATATTGATTTTCCTTAAAATGTTCAGATAAATAAGCATAAGAAGTATGGTATTCACTTGGAATCATTAAGTAACCATCAAATTCTTTGCCGGCTTCTTTATAGGCACGTTTCGCACCTTGCACCATTAATTTACATGCTTGATTGTTCTTTCTATCCTGAATGATACCAATTTTATCCAAGCCTCTAACTAGATAGTCTGTAACTCTTTCATAGACTGCTTTTTCAATATCAACATAAACCGATGTAATTTGTGGAGCTGAAACCTTATGGTTAATTACCACCATTGGAATATTGTATTCAATTAGATCTTTGGTAATTTTGTCATTAAGTTGATCATTATAAATCACGACTCCATCAACTCTTGATTTAATAATTGTTTCAACAATATCAGTTATGTCAGAAATTCCCTCAGTCGTAGTTTGTAGCATAATATTATACTTATATATTCGAGCAACATCTAAAAGACCATTAATGATATTTCCAGTAAAGCTAAAACTTGCCTCTGGAACCACCAAACCAATCGTTGTTGTTTTCTGTAATGCTAAACCCTGGGCTAAAGCATTTGGCTTATAGCCTAATTTCTCAATCGCAGCCTCAACTCGTGCACGAGTATCTGCTCTAACAACATCAACACCGTTGATGACACGCGAAACTGTAGCGAGCGATACATTTGCCTCCCTTGCTACATCATAAATAGTTACACGTTTCATAATATTACACCTTTCTACTTAACAAAGACTTAACTTTATCAACAAAACAAGGAGACAAATCTTTTGACTCTTGTTTTAATTGAAATAAATAATCTGAAATATCTTCAGAGTTTTTTAAACGAGAAATTTGTTTATTCATCGTCTCAAATAAAATTTGGTAATCAGCTTCAGCTAATTTAAGTACTTCACTTAATTCTTCACGATTTTGAGTTGACAACAAAGTCTCTTTCGTCAATCTTAATCGATTCAATAAATATCCACTATAAATACTAATGAACTCACGAGCTTGTGATGAATGTCCTAATACATCTAATGATGTCATAATAACTTCACTATCATATTGAATTGTATTAAAAACAGAAGTAACTTCTTCTTTTAGGGTTTTCATTCTTGTGTAGGCGTCTTTCCGGTTACCTTTCCTAAGGCACCTCTAAGTGAAGAAACAGTATTCTTACCAAATCCAACAACAGAACCTACGGCCTTATTGCCTGCTTTAAAGCCTGAATCAACCGTGTTGGAAATCGTCTTTACCGTTTCGATTGTAGGATTTAAATCAGCCAGCTTATGGTTAACATCATCTAAAGCTACATTTACTAAATCGACTGAAGTATTAACCTTGCTGACAGTTGTATTTAGTTCTTTAAACATTTTTAATAAATAAAATAAAACTCCCGCAAGCGCAAGTAATACTAGCACAATCGCGAATGGCATTACTTGATTAAAGAATAATTTAAATTGTTCCATAATTCATCTCCTCACTATTATTATAATGATTTCTGAAAATGTTTTCAACCTAATTGTATACGCTATCAGAAAAATAAAAGCAATTAGGACAAATCACCTAAATGCTCTTTCAACTTATCTTTAAATTTATATATATCCTTTGGTGAAACAAATAAATATACAGCTTCTTCTTCTTTTGCTAATGTCTCAATTCCAAGTTCATTGTCAAACAGATATGTAATCTTGTTCCCCATCGCTTTTAAGAATTTTTCAAGGGAATACTCAGGATTCTCTTTATAAGCATCTTTAGGGAAATCTAAGACAAAGGCACGATCTGCTGTTTCAAGAGCTTCTTTAAAGGCTTCTTCAAAGTATTGAATTCTTGAAACTCGATCAGGTTTATAGACAACCACAATTTTACTTTCTGGAAATCTCAAACGTGCCGCCTCTATTGTGACCTTGATTTCAGTCGGATGATGGGCATAGTCATCGATATACACATGATTTTCAAATTCCTCTACAACAAAACGTCGATTAACACCTTTAAAATCATTAATATGATCTTTAATTAGTTCATCACTAAATCCTAATTGAATAGCAATTGCGACGCTACCAAGTAGATTCTTTAGATTATGAAGCCCGACAAAGTTAACAAACATTCGTCCTTTATTCTGAGTTTGAATCACTAAATCAAAATGGGTTTGATGAGCATCAATTTCAATATTACTAGCATAAACATCATTACTTTCATTTAATCCATAATAAAGAACCTTTAAATTATGAGTATCAAGTTTTTGAATTAAAGGGTCATCTCCATATAATACTGCCCCTTTCTTAACTTGTTTAACAAATTGTTGGAATGAATCAAAATACTGATCGATGTCTTTAAAATAGTCAACATGATCTAAATCAATATTGGTTATAATGGCGTAATCTGGTTCATAGTGAAGAAAGTGGTCCTTGTATTCACATGATTCAACCACAAAATATTCTGATTCTTGAAAAAGTTGACCATTTCCATCGCCAATTAAATATCCAGTTGATGCATTCGCATTCAATAAGGTTTGAAGCATGCCTGTTGTTGTTGTTTTTCCATGTGAACCAGCCACTGAAATACTGACATGTTCACTGATTAGTTTTGCGAGATAATCATAGTAATACCAATATTTAATCTGAGGATTAGCAAATACAGCTGCCACTTCTGCATGTGTTTCATCAAAAGATGCTCCGATTATAACATCAGCATCCCCTTTTATGTTATCTGAAGAAAACTCAAAAATTGGAATATTACGTTCTTCAAGTTTCTTTTGTGTAAATAAAACTTGAGGGACATCACTTCCACTAACTTCATATCCTAAATCTTGACAGATTAAAGCGAGGGCAGACATACCACTGCCTTTAATGCCGATAAAATATAATTTGTTCATTGATTATTCCTTAGAATCATCTACTAATTTGTTTTCACGACTTTGAAACTCATCACGATTAACTTTAACATCAAAGAGTGTAAATTCAAGTTCATCATTTGCTGGCATATTCAACATCTCTTCTAAGCTTATATTTACAGCAGGAGCTTTGCGTTTGCGAGGTGATGGTTTTGTATGTTTAGTGACAATTTCTTGTTCACCAGTAACGACACCATACATTGGAGAAATTATTTTATCATCATCCGATGGTGCTTCAGGTTTTGTTAGTTCATCTATTTGTTGAGTTCTGGCATTGTCTTCTTGACTAATTCCAAACATAGGACTAATCACAGGTCTTGGTTTATAATATGCTGGATTCTTAGCTTTTTTCTTTGGTTTCTCAACTGGTTTTCTAACTGGTTGTGTTTTAGTTACAGGTTTTACCACTGGTTTTTCTTGAGTTGGTAAAGGCTCAACTTTAACTTCTTCAAGATCAATACGTTTAAAAACAAATTCTGATTCTTTAGTCTCAGCAATAACATCTTCTTTGGGTTCAACCGGACGTTGCATTGGTTGAGTTTTAACTAAATTTGTATTGCTTTCAAGTGAATCAATTTCAGTTTCATAAAGGTCCTCATCAGGGCCTAATTCTACAGATTCATCGAAAATAAGTTTCTTTAATTTTTCAAACATAGATCATTTCCTTTTCTACTAATTTGTGATAATCATACCATAAGTTTGATAACTTGTAATAACCATTAATACTTTAATCATGACTATATGACCACACAGCGCGGTATATCGGTTGATTAAATCCCATAAACCTTTCCTCATATTCTGTTTCGGCATCTTCAGGGTGATCATTTCTTCTGAAATCAGCACTAAAATCAAGACAAACAAATTTATTTTGACTCAATTGCTCAACTGAATATTCAAAGAATCCGATATTATCAGTTTTCTGATGAATTTGTCCATGATTCTTTAATAAATGTTTATATACATTTAAATAAGTTGGATAGGTTAAGCGTCTTTTTGCGTGAGATTTTTTTGGCCATGGATCTGAAAAGTTTAAATGAATAACATCAATCTCCCCTGCCTCAAACCATTCTTTAATATTATCAGCATTATCAATGATGATTCTCACATTATTTAAGTTTTCGACACTTAATTTCTTTAAAATGTATGAACCAATAAGCGGCATCATCTCAATCCCAATAAACAGTTTATTGGGATACAGTTTAGCCATTTCAACAATGTATTGACCCTTACCAGAACCAATTTCTACATGAACTGCTTCATAGTGATTGTCATTCCATTGACCACTTAGAAGTGATGGATTTTTAAAATAGAATGGCCAATCTTTTTCAAGAATATCAGTTTGCCACTGTTTACGCCGATGTCTCATTCTTCTAACTCCGCAATACTTACTAAGGCTTCAGCATAAATTGCTGTCGCAAGCACTAATGACTCAATTTCAACCGCTTCATTTTTTTCATGTGGACCACCGACCCAATCGGGTTTATAACGCCTAGGAAAATCAGCACCAAAAGCAATATGATTAGGTAAGGTTCTAGCATAAGTTCCGCCTCCCATCAAAGTTACTTTAGAGTCAAAATCATTAGTTACTTTTTGATATGCAGCCAGTGCTGTTGTCACCAATGAACTTGCTGGGTCAATATAATGAGGCTCAGAGTCACTTATGTTTTGAAGTTTAGAATTAAGTTTGGACTCGATTTTTTCAATAATATCTTGTGCTGTCAACTCATTTGGATACCTGATATCCAAAGTAATTCTAATTTCGTTTTCATCGATTGAAATAATTCCAACATTCATGGTTAACTGCTCCATTTGAGCACTTTCATAATCAACTCCTAAACCTAACCCAAATGGATTTCTAAGTGCTTCTGCTAATTTTAGTAGAAAATCATCATTTGTTTCAGCTGCAATATAATTGATTAAATGAACCCCCGCATTATTACCTTTATAAGGAATTGATGCGTGATACGCTTTACCAATCATTTCAAGCTTAGTTTCCTCAAAGGTTCCTTCTAAGTTATTACTTCTTAAGTAAAACTCAAAAGAATCATTTTGAATGCCATGTTTTAATTGTGCTTGCGCTTTCTCAATGACGATATTTGGTCTAGTACCGGCATTCATATTTTTAATGACGGTCTTGTTTTCTAAAACAATGTCAAAGTTCAAAATCCCCTTCTCAGCAAACACTCCGGGGAATTCAGCATCTGGAACATAGCCCATTAGTGGCAAGTCTTCATTTTCTTTATAGTATGCCATACATCTCATATGGGTTTCTTCATCACCACCCACAATTAAATCAATACGGTGCTTAAATTTTACGTTTAAGTCCTTTAATATTTTCATCGCATAAAAGGCTGCCATTGTTGGACCTTTATCATCCAGTGCTCCTCGGCCTACTAAGAAACCATCTTTAATGAAGGGTTTAAACTGTTCAGCATGGCCTGGAACGACATCTAAATGCCCAAGTAATGAGACAGATGATTCTTGATGACCAAGAGAAATTCGTGCGGCATAGCCATCAATGTCTTTGATCGCAAATCCATTTTGTTGGCCTTTTTGTAACATAAATTTCATGGCCTCAGAAATTGATTTACCAAATGGAGCATCCTTTGATGATGTTTTTTCATCAAGTGTTGATTGAATCTCCATTAGCGTAATTAATTCTGAAATCATCTCATCTTTATAATTTCGTGCAAGTTTTATAAAATCCATAGTTAATCTCCTAAAAAAAGTGATGCAAATCACATCACTTTATAACTTGTTTATTGACGTGGTTTTACTTCACGTGGCGGTCTAGTTCTTCTAGCTGGTTTCTTTTCTTCTTTAAAGCCTTCTGGTTTTTCTAATAAATCACGACGTGATACATTCACACGACCGCGATCATCTATTTCGGTTACTTTAACTTGAACAGTGTCACCTAGTTTAAATAAATCAGAAGGTTTTTCAACTCTTTCCCAAGCCATCTTAGACACATGTAATAATCCATCAGTGCCAGTAAACAGTTCTACAAAGGCTCCAAAGTTTTCTAGACGAACAATTTTACCTTCATAAATCTCACCAACTTTAGCTTCTTTAACAATGTTTTCAATGAGTGTTTTAGCTTTATTAATGGCTGCTCGGTCTTGGTGATAAATAACTACAAGTCCAGTATCATCAATATCAATCTTCACATTGTCAGATTTCTCAATAATTTCATTAATAACTTTTCCACCAGATCCAATGACTTCTCTAATCTTATCTGGAGCAATCATTAATTTATCAATCTTAGGTGCATATTTTCCAACATCAGATCTAGGTTCACTGATACAGGCCAACATGTTAGCCATAATTTCTTCACGGCCTTTTTTAGCCTGTGTTAATGCTTCATCAAGAATTTGACGAGATAGTCCTTCAATTTTAATATCCATTTGTAAAGCTGTAATTCCATTTGGTGTTCCGGCAACTTTAAAGTCCATATCTCCAAAGTGGTCTTCCATCCCTTGAATATCACTTAAAATTGTGTAGTGATTATCAAATTGAACTAAGCCCATCGCAATTCCTGAGACTGGAGCTTTAATAGGTACACCTGCTGCCATTAATGACATCGTTCCTGCACAAATACTGGCTTGAGACGAAGAACCATTAGATTCTAAGACTTCAGCAACGACACGGATTGAGTATGGGAACTCTTCAAAGCTTGGTAGAACGACTTGAAGCGCTCTTTCACCTAAAGCACCGTGACCGATTTCTCGACGTCCTGGTGCGCCCATACGGCCTGTTTCACCCACTGAGAATGGTGGGAAGTTATAGTGATGCATGAAACGTTTTTCTTCAACATCTGTTAAATCATCTATAATTTGATTATCACCTTGGGCACCTAATGTAGTGACTGATAATACTTGTGTTTCACCACGAGTAAATAAAGCACTACCATGAACTTTTGGAAGCAAGTCAACTTGAGAGTTTAATGGTCTAATTTCATCGACTCTACGACCATCTGGACGAATCTTATCAACTGAGATTAATCGTCTTACTTCATTTGCTACAATATCACCACAAACTTCTCTAGCTTGTTTCATGGCTTTTTGTTTAACAGACTCACTTTCATATTCTAAAGATTCAAAATAACTAACTGCTTCATCTGTTATTTCATCAATTTTTCCATAACGTTTAAGTTTCTCATGAATCGCAACTGCTTCTCTGAGTTGTGTTTCATATTTCTCAGCAATTTCATTCTTTATACTTTCATCAATTTGATAAAGCTTAATTTCCATCTTTTCTTTAGACACTTGACTTGCGATTTCAATTTGAAAGTCACACAGCTTTTTAATCGCTTCATGGCCAAACATCATTGCCTCTAACATGATTTCTTCACTTACTTCATTAGCTTGAGCCTCAACCATGTTAATAGCATCTTTTGTCCCTGCAACAGTTAATTGAATATCTGATTGTTCAGTTTGTTCAGCAGTAGGATTTAATATAAATTGGCCATCAATGTATCCAACATTTACACCAGCAATAGGTCCTTCAAAAGGAATATCTGAAACACAGAGTGATAAAGAGGCACCAAGCATTCCAGCAACTTCTGAAGAATAATCTTGGTCAACAGATAAAACTGTATTAACAACTTGGACTTCATTTCTAAATCCTTCAGCGAACAATGGGCGAATTGTTCTATCAATTAAACGAGAAGTTAAAGTAGCATGCTCGCTTGGACGTCCTTCGCGGCGTAAGAAACCACCCGGAATCTTACCTGCAGAGTAAAGTTTTTCTTCAAATAGGACAGTTAATGGAAAAAAATCCAAATCTTTGGCAACCTTGCTTGCGGTTGCGGTGGATAAAATTACCGTATCTTCATAACGGATTAAAACAGACCCCCCGGCCTGCCTTGCGATTTCACCAGTTTCGACAATCAGTGTCGAGTTATTGAAATCGAGTTCAAACACTTGTTTTGACATTTTAGTCTCCTTAATATACTTCTACATTTTATCATATTCACAAAATAAAAAAAGCACCATGCGGTGCTAATGTCTATTTTCTTAAGCCAAGTCTTGTTACAAGCTCACGATAACGGTTAACATCTCTTTTCATTAAGTAATTTAATAAACGACGACGACGTCCAACCATCTTACGTAATCCACGTAATGAATGGTAATCTTTCTTGTTTTCATTCAAGTGAACTGTTAAACGTTTAATTTGTTCAGTTAGTACAGCAATTTGTACTTCTGGTGATCCTGTATCACCTTCAGCAACTGCATAAGAATTAATAATAGCTTGCTTTTCTTGTTTTGATAACATACCTTTCTCCTTTCTTAACTAGTCCTAATAACCCACGCTAGAAGTTGGAGATCAACTAACCTAGGTTAAAAGCTTATATAATATATCATGTCTTGACAGTTTTGTAAATAAGCATAATAATTAACCCAAGAGGAGACAAGTATGAAGAAAATTGCATGGATTGGAACAGGAGTTATGGGTAAGCCTATGGCTTTACATTTAGCAAAGGCTGGATATGATGTCAGTGTCTATAATAGAACTTATTCAAAGGCTGTAGCCCTTGGAGATGAAGTTAAAGTCTTTGATAATATAAAAGATACAGTAAAGGATGCAGATGTTGTATTCTCAATTGTTGGTTTTCCTTCAGATGTTAAAGACATCTACTTATCAGAAGACGGTGTTTTAGAACATGCCAAAACTGGCTCAATTGTTATTGATATGACAACATCAAGCCCAACACTCGCTATTGAGATTTTTAGAGCAGCACAACAAAAAGGAATTTATTCCTTAGATGCCCCTGTGACGGGTGGTGATTTAGGTGCTATTAATGGAACTCTTTCTATTATGGTTGGGGGTGAAGAAAAGATCTATCAAGAAGTTGTTGAGTTGCTTGAGTACTTAGGCAATACAATTACATTTATGGGACCTGCTGGAAATGGTCAACATGCTAAGCTTGCCAATCAAATATGTATCGCAGGAGCAATCGCTTCAACGGCTGAAGCTCTTTCGTACGCAAAATCACATAAAATTGACTTAGACTTAATGCTAAGAGTGATTAATAATGGCTCTGCTGCATCCTGGCAATCTCAAAATAATGGACCAAAGATGGTGATTCATGATAAAACACCAGGTTTTTATATTAAACATTTTATAAAAGATCTGCGTTTAGGACAACAAGAAAAGAAGCACATTGACTTACCTGTTTCTAAACTTGTTTTAGAAGAATTTGAGTCTTTACAAAATGAAGGTTATGATGACTTCGGGACACAAGCCATTATTGATTATTACTTTAAACAATAGAACTTAATCCATAAGTTCGACTAATATATCATGTAACATTAAGCGACCTTTATCCGTCGCTTTTATTTTATTATCCACAATCTCTAACATTTTTTGATTACTAAACTTGTCAATGGCTGATTTATAATACTCTAAGACATTTATATCGTGTCGATTATTAAAGGCATCAATATCAAGACCATCTTTTAAACGTAGTCCCATCATTAAATGTTCGAACATTAGATCTTTATCGGATAAATTGAAAACCTCTGAATTGTTTCTGTTTCCTTTTAAATAATTGTTTAAGTTCTTATCAACAGTATAACGACTTTGTTTAATTTTTGAACTCGCACCAATTCCTAGACCTACAAAATCTTCATAATTCCAATAACCTAAATTATGTTTAGACTGATAGCCAGGTTTACAATAATTACTAATTTCATAATGTATATAGCCATGCTGTACTAAAGTGTCTTGGATCAAAAGATACATTTGAGTTTCTAAAGTTGATTCAACTTCTTTAATATTCTGACGACCAAACTCAGAATTAGGTTCAATTGTTAATGAATATAAAGAAATATGGTTTGGATTTAAATCAATAATTTGAAGTAAATCCACTTTAACATCTTCTATACTTTGATTGGGTAAACCGTACATAAAATCAACTGATACATTAGTTAACCCTTCATTTTTTAAATTGTTAAGAACAGTTAGTGCGTTTTCAAAGGTATGTAAGCGACCTAAAATTTTTAAGAAATAATCTTGAGTGCTTTGGACACCTAATGAAATACGATTGACACCCCACTTTCTTAATCTCTTTATTTTTTCTAAGTTAAGT